>JAPUDW010000015.1:27346-30149 GCA_027492915.1 Bacteroidota bacterium
CAGCGCCGCTCGTCCCAACAAGGATGATGCGCGGCATTTACGCCTGAACGCTCAACAACGCTTCAAAGTCCTCCACGATTCCCTTCAAGTACGCCGTATCGACGCGGAACGCGAATTGCAGCGTATTCAGTAGCGCACTTTCTGCTTGATAAATCGTCCGGTTGAGCTGCCCCTGCACCACCACATGATACCGCTTCCCTGCCGCCCGTATCGCCAATTGGAACTCACCGGGACTCATACTATCGAGGATCACCTCACCCGTTTGCTTCTCTTGAAAAGCCTTCAACTGCCGCACGAACACATGGAAGCTGGCACGGTTAATGCCGATTGAATCCTTATGCGCCACAAATCCGTTGGCGTTCACCTTCACCCCGATGTGGAAATCCTCACGTCCGGTTTCCAGCAGTCGAATCTCAATCACGTTATCGTCGGTATAAATCTTCATCAAGTCCCCTCGCGCTTGTCATCTCGTCATTAAATCTAGCGCCTATTCTGCCTGAAAGCACCTCGCGGGGACATAACACCTTTACACAAAATCTGTGTCAATTGACTCTGCTATCTCAGCTAAGAACTTACGCTGCCACAATTCCCACATTAAACTGCACACTATTGATCACTTCGTCAATCTGCCTACGCACTTCGCGGAAAATGCCGGGGTTTTCACTACGTGCCGTAATAACGATGCCTACATCCCCAATCGGAATATAATACTGTCCATAGTAGGCTTGGTTCTTACCGTCATTATGCTTTTCATAGTATTCAATGTAGATGGTTTTCTGCCCATCAACAACTTGATCATCAGTGAAGTTTACAAGTTCTAGGTTTGGGGTTTGCTCTAAAAGTTGTGGCCAGACAGCATCATGAAACTGATAAGCAGACATTGGCTCCTGAAGCGGCAGCTTCTCAAACAAAATAGTAGTGTAATGGAATTTTGCATCAGCCAACAGTAGTTCGCAGCCATAGGTGCAGTACTGCTCTTTATCAAGTATCTCCCACGTATGCTTAACTCTGACGTTGAATTGACTGTTCTTAAATTCTTTGGGCGCAGATTGGATAACCTGCCAATTGGTTACACCCAAAACCACGAGCACCCCTAGCACCACAATCAATGCCGCTTTCTTCCACTCATATTGATAGGCGTATACCTCCTCAGCGTCATAAGATTGCTGCCACACTTTGTATGCCGACGACTGCACGTAAATCATCGCGATAAAAAAAGACACCGGAACAGAAAATACGATCGCAAATACGGATGCACCTAGGTGTGATGATAAATCAAAGTAAGGTATGCCAAATACAAACACCACAACAAGGACTATTGTGCCAACAATGCCAACGAGCAGGGTCGGCAGTGCCCACTGCGGTTTACCCAGCCGTCGCCAATTCAGCGCCAGCCCAATGCTAGTTGCTAGAAAGGGCAAAAATATCGATATGATTGAGATATAACTTGGGTTCCAAGGAGTACCATACTTGGGTGGTGTCGGTTTCTTGACCTGTTTAAGCATTTCGTTATAGGCTTCCACGGTGTCTCTGACCTTTGCATCACTATTACGTTATATAGTGTCATCCTATCATGTCAGAGCATTCGCATTGCCTAAAGAAAACACTGATGCCAACCTACCACGCAATCACCTTACGATCCCTGAAAAACAACCCCGTTGGCCCGTCGCTCGGCAGTGTTGCCAGCCAGATAACCGTATCCGCGCCCTCGGCAGGTGTGCGCGTCGCGTTCTTCCCGCCCATATCCGTCTGCACCCACCCCGGACACATCGTATTCACTTTGATGTCCTTGTAACCCCGCACCTCGTCCGCCACCACCCGCGTCAGTGCGTTCAGCGCCGCCTTTGAGATACTGTAACTCGGCGTAATCGAGTCCATTTCATGCAGCGCTCCCGAACCGGACGACACATTCACCACCCGCCCGTATCCTCGTTCGCGCATCAACGGCACGAACGCGCGGCACATGTACAGCGCCCCATAAAAATTAATGTCCATCGTCGTCCGCACCGTCGCCATATCCACATCGAATAGGCTGATGCCCTCATCCAAATACACGCCCGCATTATTCACCAGCACATCCAGCCGCCCATATTCCGCTCGCACGAACTGCGCCACTGCCGCCATGCTGCGTTCATCCGCCACATCCAACGGGTGAAAGCGCACATCCTTGCCCTCGCGCTGGATAGTCGCTGCCGCCGCCTCGCCCTTCGCCGCGTCACGGCTGGTCAGGATGACATGCATCCCCGCATCCGCCAGTTCGCGGTACACCTCATAACCAATCCCGCGGTTCGCACCTGTCACCACTGCAATACGCTTATCAGTCGCCATCTGTTTACCGCCTCAACAGCTTCATATCCCGAAGATGTCTTTATTCTGCTTACGCAATCTCTATCAACCTAATGCGCATCCTTGATAGCCTCTATCTGTGCTGCCCATAAAACTTATCCCGCTTTGGTTTTCACTCAGAACTCAGTACTTAGCACTCAGTACTAGTTTTTAGGTTTAGTTTCGGTTTACCTTTTCAAACCGCATATTCACAAATCGGGATCACAAAGGGTCTAGACACCTGTTATCACCTGTAAAACAGGCAGCATTTTCCTGCCTTTTTCATTCTCTTCCCTCTCTGTGCCTCTGTGGTTAATCGCCTTTGCATTTCTCTTGGCGTTCTTGGCGACTTGGCGGTTAAATCTGTATTTCTTTCCCCTCTGTGGTTCAATTGCATTTTGAATTTGACTATAGACTACCGACTAAGCAGTTATGCTAGATGAAAAGCAAGGGACTTAATGTGAAGGCGCTCAGGCTT
>JAPUDW010000016.1 GCA_027492915.1 Bacteroidota bacterium
TGGTTACACAGGCCGTATCCACCGCCATAAAAGATGCGCTGTTTAACGCCACCCGCACCGCCGAAGCTGACCAACCGCACTACCTCGTCGTCAAAGTTGCAGCAGATGAAACGCTGCTTTCGGTCGCAGAAAAGTACAATACCACGATTGATGTACTACGGATGGCGAACAACCTGCTGCCGGATGTCGATTATGGCAACGGCACAGATATTATTGTCCCACGAGATATTCAACAACTCATTCCACCGCGCCGGTTCAAAAAGCCATACTATGCCCAAACGGGCGACACATTGAGTTCTATCGCCTCCATCAATGGCATAGAGCTTGAAATTCTAGCAATCGACAACCCGATATTGGCTCAACGCGGTGTAAATCCCAACGATATTGTTTTTATACCCGAATTGTTATAAGGGGTAAGACATTGATTTTGAAACCGAAATTATTCTCGTATATCCTGCTGCTCATCTTAACGCTGCTTGCGGCTTGCGATACCACTATTCCTACGCCACCGCCCATCAGCATCGGCATTACAGCGGTCGAAAATACGACAGCCCTTGCCCAAGCGGTCGATGAGGCACTCGCGGCAACGAATCAGGCGAATGCCCATATGACTGAAACGGTCATGGCTAATAATGGCATTACCCTTACGCCTTCACATACAGCAACCATTACCCCAACACCGTCTATTACAGCCACACGTCCGGTTACGGCGACCCGTACCCCCACACCGACCGAAACATTTACGCCGACTTATGAACCCATTCTGACCAGCACACCCGCAGCAGCCGTCAATGAGAACTTCGGCTGGGTACGCATCATAAACAGTTGGCAATCCACCAACGCGCAAACGGCTAGCATACCAGTAGACGTTTTTGTGAATGATGACCGTATCGCCCGTGCTGTGAACTTCAGTAATCAAACGAATTACTATCAGGTATCGCCCGGTGCTGTCCGCATTTCGCTGCGCGCCGTTGATGACGGCTTAGACAACGCTCAAGGCCAAACCATAACCCCGATTACCACCACCATTGTGGATGTTCCGCCGGGTGGTGTCATCTCTGTCGTGGCGGTGGATACGGGCAAAGGCTTGAATCTGGTTGCGATTCACGAGGACTCATCCCCGTTAGCCGTCGGTGTTACGCGGCTGACCCTTATTCAGGCCAACCCCGGCTTACCTACGATTAACATCGACGCGACTGACAAACGGCTGCGGCTGTCCTCAAATATGGGCGTGGGCGACATCATCGGGCCGTTCGACCTTCCCGCCGGACAATATTCGCTCGACCTGAATGACGCGAAGGCCAACAACGTCACCACCATTACCACCTTGCCGGTGAACCTGACGGGACAAGTTAGCAACATATTGGTTATTCTGCCACCAGAGACATTGGGAACGGGATCATTCACGTCGTCATTACTCCGCACCGGCCTTACAGGACGGGTTGAAAATGATATAGGCATCCGTTTTATCAACGCCCTTTCCAGCATCGGCAACATTCAACTTAGTATTGGGCAAGCCGTCATTAATAACCTCGGCGTGAGCGAAGTTAGCCCCAGCCTGCCCGTACCCGCGCTGGGCGCACCATTTATCGTTGCCCATCAAGGCGATGCAGTAACGCCTTTGGGTGATGGGGGTGTCATCGGCCCGTTCAACTCGGAAACAGATGCCGCCGATAAGATCGTGCTGCTGCTGCCGAATACCCAAACGAACGCCCAGTCACCGTATCTCACGGTATCCTTCTCGCAGAATGCGCCGCGTTCGGCCATCAATGCCACAATCCGGCTCATTCACGGGTTACCGGGCGCTGTTCCGCTGAACCTGCAAATTCGCCCACTACGCGCCCCTGCGCCGACGGTCGAAGGCCAACCGGCAGAAGTGCCGGCGTGGGCAACCGTCGGGCAAGCCGAATATGCAACTGCTTCGGCATACTTCAGCCGCAATCCCGAAGTTTACTCGGTGCGGGTAGTACAAAGCGGCAGCCAAACGGTGATTGCTGAATTACCACCGCAGCAGTTTTTGGCAGGCGGCATTTATGACTTCGTGGTTGTCCCCGGTTCACAAACCGGCTCAGCACAACTCTTGATGATTGAACCCGACATTCAAATTACGGAACTAGTACAAGGCTCAGGGAATCCGACGGCTGTCTATGAAGCGGTATCCGGTACGCTTACGGCGATGGCGCCGGTACAGGTTGCGGTCACTGTCACCCAAACCTTCACGCCGACACCGACCCGTACACCGATACCAACCAATACGCCGCGCCCCACCAACACACCGGAATTCCGGCAGCCGCTGTTGTTCGTGAATCCCTCACCACCGGATACGGCAATCGATACGATCAATTTGGTGGGTGAGAACTTCCAACCCAAGTTGCAATTTGTAATCACGTTAGACTCCGGCAATACGCCTATCCTGACAGGGCAAGTTAACGATGACGGTACCCTGCTGGCAACAATTACGATGCCGGAGAACCTAGCCATCGGTATCCACAACCTGCGCGTTTGTGTGGACTGCCGCCCACGCGGTTTGCAGCAGGCGGCCTATGCCCAATTTATCAAAGCGGACCCGCGAATAACACCAACAGCGACCGCCCAGCCTTAAATATCACTAACCGCTTCGAGAGGGGTGAAGCGTTTTGCCCCTCATCAGTATGACAATCGAAAACGGGTGCATGATTTATGCTCAAAAAAGTCTTTCTTCTACTGGTTACGGTTTTAACAACCGCTCTGACGATCTATCTGCCTAGCAACCAGCAAGCGCTGGCGCAATCGGGCGTTAACACGGGCAGCTTGCGTATCGTCAATGCCCTACCCGGCATCGGCGCTGTGGATGTGTATCTGGATAATGAACGTATCGCTTACAGCCTTACGCCAGAGCAGGCCACGACTTATTTTGTCGTGGCGGCGGGACGTCACGCGCTTGCGGTGCGGATTGCGGGAACCGATTCCTTGTCAGCACCGGTGGCAGATATCTTGATCGACCTTGCACCCAACGGCAGCCAAACCGCCGTTATCTACCAAACCCAATTTAGTGATGGCGGCACAACCGGCGTTACGATTAACCAATCCGGCGCGGTATTCGTAATCAACGACGACCGCAGCCCAATCCAACTCGGTAAAACCCGCATCACCGCTGTTCATCTGGCGGTTGGGATGCCCTCGCGGATCAGCCTCGGCTATCCATCGGGCGAAGCGCTGTTGTACCAGATTGGTTATCGCCAGCCATTCGGGACGATTGATGTCCCGACCGAACCATACACACTAGCAGTCCTCAATGCCGACGCTGCGCCGTCCGGTGCGCCACCGGTGGTGGAACGGCTCGGCGAAATCAACTTCTCTTCAAACACACTATACACGTTTATCGTCGTGCCGAATGTAACCCCTTCAGGCATAACGGGGCAGGTCGGTGTTCTGTCTGACCAAACCAAAACATTTGTCATCAGCGCACCGCTAGAGCCGCCCGTCAACAACGGGGTTCGTTTGCGGGTGGTACATGCAGCTCACAGTACGGCTGTAGTCGATGTTTATATTGATGAGCGACTGGTTGCCAGCCGCGTGAATTACGGTGATTACACGGAATATTTAGGTTTGGCGGATTACAGCCATACCATCACTATTCGTCGCTTTGGTGACAAGCCGGAAGACCCAACCGCTATTCCACTGGCGCGGGGCAGCTTGTCTCGCAACGACCAGAACAGCCAACAGATCGACTACACGCTGCTGTTGGTGAATTCCAACCCGCAAAACACGGCGGCGGTTCAAGCCGTAGCCACCGCAGCCGCATCATCTGCCCCCGCAAACACGCCCATCAACTCGCCGCTCATCTTCAACACGGAAAATGGGGATGTGATGATGGCGCTGCTGCCGGATGACCTTTCCGAGACGCAGCGGGGTGAGGCCCGCATCCGTGTCATCAACGCTGCCGAGGGTGTGCAAGCCATTTCGGCATATACGTTGGCCTACCCGCTTCCGCAAGTTACCGCAGTCAACGGTGTCATACCGACAGA
>JAPUDW010000017.1:0-5871 GCA_027492915.1 Bacteroidota bacterium
GCTCATCGGCGCGTCGTCAAAGCCAACCAGTGAAAAGTCGGTTGGGATGCTGAGTCCCAATTGCTCCGCCATGCTCATCATGCCGACAGCGACAATATCGGTGATAGCAATGGCGGCAGTCGGGCGAATATCCGCTGGTAACTGCTGCCATTCGGCTAAGGCGTTTTTACCCGCTTGCTCGTCGTTTTCGCCGCGCTGGATGTAACCATCGTGTATCGGTAAACCAGCCGCTTGCATTGCGTCGATATAACCGTAGAGCCGGAAGTTGCCGCTAATCGAATCTTCCGGCCACGCCGCCATCGCGATGCGTGTATGCCCCAATGAAATCAAATGCTCGACCGCGCTTTGCACACCCGCTTTACCGTCGGTATCCACCCAATAAAAGTCCCAACCGGGATTCGATCTGCCAAAGCTCACAAATGGGAAACCTGCGTCAGTGAGGAAGCGTATACGCGCATCATCCGCGACCGTGCCGGACAGCACAAACGCATCGACACGCTGGGTGCGGATCATCTCGTTATAAACGGGGATCGGGTCTTCATCCGAATGGGTGAACGTGAGCAGGTGGTAATTCGCTGCTTCGGCGGCATGTGCCAGAAAGTAGGCAAAGCCGTCGAGCAGCGGATTTGTTTCGTCGTTGGGGACTTTGTGCCATGCGTAGCCGATAAGCCGCGTTTGGCTGGACTTCAAATTACGTGCCGTAATGTTGGGTGTATACCCTACACGTTCGATAGCATCTAGAACTTCTTGCCGTGTTTCTTTGCCGACAAGATGCATTTTATTATTCAGAACATATGAAACTGTGGCTATCGAAACACCTGCTTCTTTAGCCACATCTTTAATCGTAGGCACGGTTGTATGTACCACGCTGGGATAATTGAATACCCCAACGAAGCACATTTAAGGGGTATTGTCGATTGTGAACTGCCGCTGCTGACCGTTAAAGTATATCGTAAACGATACCCGTTTCCAATGTTTAGGTAAGCGGGGCGCAACTGCGACCTCGCCTTCGGGCGTAATGTGCAAACCACAGAAGCCGAATACCAGCGCTTGCCACAACCCGCCGCTGGCTGCACCGTGGATGCCGTCCTTAACGTTACCCTTATTGTCTTTCAGGTCGATTTCGGCAGCGTGTTCGAACATGTGGTAGGCGACATCATCTAACCCCAAACGTGCTGCAACCCATGCGTGAATAGCGGGGCTGAGCGAGGAGCCGTGGTCAGTACGCGGATAGTACATATCCCAGTCATTGAGCAGCACTTGCTTCGGCGCGAGTTGGTCGCCGAGCAGGGCGATCATCATGACCACATCGGCTTGCTTGATTACCTGCGTTTGGATGGTACGGTGGTGATTGAGAATCGCCTGCACACTCATGGTACGCGGTTCGTAATGCGGCACCGGAATGTATTCCATGTCGAAGAAGCCGGGGAACTGCACATGAATCTGCTTTTCTTCGTCGAATGGGATATACATTTTGGCGATCACATCGCGCCAGTGCTCAAGCCGCGCCGGTGTCAGGTCGAGTTGGGTAGTCAGACGTTCGGCATCAGCAGGGGCGTTGGCCTTCAACCATTCCAGCAGGTCAAGCGCTTGCCCGAGGTGCCAGACCGTCATGCGGTTGGTGAACACGCTGTTATCAATGTTTTCGTGGTATTCGTCCGGCCCGATTTGCTGCGAGAGTTCGTAGCGACCGTTCTTCGGCTCGACGCGGCTGCCCCAGAACACAGCAGTATCCAGTACGATTTCCGCGCCATACTTCTGCAAGAATTCGTTGTCGCCGCTGTAGCGCCAATATTGCAGGATACCGTAGGCGATATCGGTCGAAATATGTTGTTCGCTGTCACCCGTCCAGATGCGGATACGGCTGCCGTCCGGCTGCGGGTCGCCCCACGATGGTGTGGTTTCTTCGCCGGTGTCGGTGCTTTCCCACGGGTACATCGCCCCTTCGTAGCCGTTGGCCTTGGCTTTATTACGCGCACCCTCCAAACGGTGGTAGCGGTACATCAGCAGGTTACGCGCGAGTTTAGGCTGCCCCAACGACAGCGGTGGCAGGATGAATAACTCCGTATCCCAGAACACATGACCCTTATACCCTGTTCCCGAAAGGGTTTTTGCACCAATGCTCACATTGTCGTCGTTGCGCGGGGCAGCGATCAGGATGTGATATTGGGTGAAGCGGATCGAAAGCTGGGACGACTCGTCACCTTCGATCTGCACATCGCTGGTTTTCCAGTAGGCTGCCCATTCGGCTACGTGTGGCGTATAGAGCGACTCGTAGGTAGCGTTGGCGACTTCATTCAGTTTAGCGACTGCCGCGTCGACGGGGCTTTCGACATCACGCGAGGTATAAACGGCGGTCGGCTTGAGGAACTCGATGCTGTCCTCCTGCTTGAGTTGGAAGCTGCTGGTGGCGGTCGGCTCGTTTTGGCCGCTCACAAATTGGACAGTCGCCTTATCATCGACGGCACGTAGGGTGGAAGCCATCGCGAGGCCGTAGCCGGATTGGATCGTCTTTGCGCTCACCGACGTAAAGCTGCTGCCAGCTTCGGCCTGAATATCTGTCCAGTGCTTGACACCCACGTTGCTTACATCGGTGTCGATGTAGCTGGTGATTTCAATCTGCGGATTTCCATCGACAGCAGTGATTTCTAAACGCTGTACCATCAAGTGTTCGTCGTGCAAGCTGGCGAAGCGTTCGAAAACGAGCCGCACAATCGAACCCGACTCGGCGCGGAACAGCACTTCGCGGCGCAGTATGCCTTTGTCGAGCAGTAGCAGGCGGCGGTAACCGATGACTGCGCCATCCTTGGGCTTCAGCGTGGAGTCATTCTGGTTAATGAGTTGGAAAGGGGTGCCATCAATCGTGATGTTGATGGGCAGCCAGTTAGGGGCGTTCACCAATTCAGGAACGAGCGCACCTTCGGCATGGTCAAAGATGCCGTGTACCATCGTGGTCGACAGGCTGCCTGTGTAGGCTTCCTCGAATGAGCCACGGGTCGCAAGATAACCGTTGCCGATAGTGAACAGAGTTTCATTGTGATTAAGACGCTCTGGATGGAAGGGGAATTCTTCTATTTGCCACAATTTATGAGTCACATCAAAAATCCTTTTTCTATGATCTGATTTGCGTTATACTTAAACGTTTAATATACAAGTGTTTTTGAGAATTGGCAACCGTTTTTTCATTGTATTACAGGTAATAACAGTCGATTTGTGCAGTTTGACTACTACATCGCTAAGGATCAACCGATTATGACTATTCATTCCCTATCAACCTCTCCAAATTACCTCACGTTCGAATCTGCCTCAGAGCGCTTACGGTTGCGTCAGTATGGAACGCCTGACCATGAATGGGTTGGTGATGCGGCTTCATCAGAATTATTCGCTGTTTACACGGTTGGTCAGTGCTGGAATGCTGCGAACCTAATTTTTAAGGGGTGGGATGTTGACGAGTCGAAAGTAGGCGTGCGTCACTTTATAGCCCACTTCGAAGGCAAAGTGTTGGCTGTTGATCATCATCTCATGACCTATGACGATACGGCTTTAACCGAACAGTGGCAGGTAATTGCGGCGATTAACCAACCCCTCTCCATAACCCGTTTAGATAGTTACTCGCTTGATATTCCTCAAAGTGATTATGAACTGATGTACTTCAACAGCGATTGGGGTCAGGAGTTTGAAGGTGTGCGTGCGCCGCTCAATAGCGATATGACACTCGAAACGCACAAAGGCCGTTCGTCAAAAGGTCAGCATCCGTGGTTCGTACTGGTTGCAGGAAATGGACAGGTACTCTCTGGCTCGGTGGCGTGGTCGGGAAATTGGGTGTGTCGTTTTGAACCGCTGCCGGATGGTGGTTATCGCTTGAGCGGCGGCCTGCACGATTGGGAATTTGCGTCGACTCTCGAAGTGGGTGAGTCGATTGAAACGCCGCATGTAATTCTGGTTGCTGGGCATGACCTCAACCATGTTTCGCAGCAGTATGCGCGTGTCGGGCGGCAGCACTGGTATCCGCGTACTGAATTAAGCGACACACTGCCCGTCGAGTGGAATCATTGGTGGAGTTATGAAGATGTGGACATTAATGAGGATGTGTTCCTCAAAAATATCGAAGTGGCAGCTTCGTTGGGTGTCGAAATTTGTACGCTGGATGCGGGGTGGTTCGGCGAGGGACCGGAGTGGCATCTTGAACGCGGCGATTGGCATAAGGTCAACCGCGAACGCTTCCCGAACGGTATTCGCGCATTAGCGGACGCGACCCACGCCAAAGGGATGAAGTTCGGCTTCTGGTGCGAGATTGAAGGCTTGGGGGCAAAGGCTGACCTCGCCACCCTGCGACCGGATTTCCCCGCGCTGCGTAACGACAAACCCTTGGGTTATGTGTGTTTTGGTAACCCCGCCGTGCAGGAATGGGCGTTTGAAACCCTCAGCCAGATTATCCGCGACTATGATTGCGATTGGATAAAGCTCGACTTCAATGTTGACCCCGAAGCCGGTTGTAACCGTGTCGATCACGGTCACACGGTAGATGATGGCTTGTTCGCGCACTATCGCGGTTACTACGCCGTATTAGAACGTATCCGCGTGGCTTTCCCACAGGTCGTCCTCGAAAATTGCTCGTCCGGTGGCTTGCGGATTGACCTCGGCATTATGCACCATACGCACCTCACCTTTTTGAGCGATCCTGATTGGCCCGTTCACCATTTGCAGGTGTTTTGGGGGGCAAGTACGATGCTGGCCGCGAATGCCTGCCTGCATTGGAGCTTCAGCGAGTGGCGCGGTGCGGGGCGTCCCGCGCAGCAGAATTTCAACCCGCGTGATCCTGCCTTGAAGCCATATCAACTCGATTACTACACTCGCATGGCGATGCTCGGCGCGTTTGGCCTATCGCAAAAGCTGCCGGAACTGCCCGCGTGGGTAGCGGAACGCCTTGCTTATCACATTAGCATTTATAAACAGCACATCCGCCATTTCATCCGCGAGGCTGATTTGTACCGCCTCACCGATCAGCCGCGCCGCAGTGGAGAAGGTGAACGCTGGTCGGCTTTCCAGTACGGTTTGCCAGACAAAACCGAGCACCTGCTGTTTGTGTTCCGCTTGCCGGAAGCCGAAGCTGCACGTTCAATCCGTTTGCTCAACCTTGAGCCTGAGCGTGTGTATCGTGTTGAAACGCTGGAGGGTGAGGTCATCACCAGCGCAACCGGAAGTGAATTGATGAAATCGGGTCTGAGGTTTGACAACTTGCAGCAGGAAGAGTCGGCGCTGCTGCGATTATATTGAGTCGGTCGTGGGTTTACCGGTAATTTTGGCAATGGCATACAGGGTGGCTTGGTTAGCGATCAGAGCACACCCGCTGGCACTGATGAATATCCACGCGGGTTGAATGACGAATGTGGACAGCACCACGATCAGCCCGATGAGCAGGGCAGCCGCCAGCGTGAACAACGGTCGCTTGAGCATAATCACGCCGCTGTTGCGCAGTGCCAGCCGTAGCTGCGGCTTTTCCTGCTCCATCAGCAGCGGGAAAAGATAAATTTGCAGTGCGAACCAGAACAGCGCAATCACAATCACGACCGCCCGTGCGAAATACACCCACTGCGAGTCATTCCACGAGTAGAAAATGAAGTTGATTGCAAACACGAGTGCTAGAAACAGGTTAGAGAGGCCAATGACCCAACTACGCCAGAAGTGCAGCCGGAAGCCTTCGAAAAAAGTACGCCAGTCTGCGTTACGACCATGTGCGAGTTTATTGGTGGCATAAAAAAGCCCCCCGGTCGCTGGGATTTAGGTAACTATGGTCATCGAAAAAATAAACAACAACAAAATTAGCGTGATGATAGGTATAAAATAAACATAATCATAAAACAAAAGCTA
>JAPUDW010000017.1:5881-21190 GCA_027492915.1 Bacteroidota bacterium
CAACTAATTGAGCGTGATGCTCGGTATCAACGCCACATCCGCATCAACCAACGGCTCACGCAGGCGATCCATCAGCGGGTCGCCTTCTTCGCTGTAACGGCTTCTGCCTCACTTGTTGGTAGGCGCATCAGTAGCCACGCCACCACCGCCAGCAGTAAGTACAACCCCGCGCCGGAAATGAGCGCCCACTTGAAGCCCCATTCCATCGAAATGACCATCGCCAGTGCCGAACCGAGTACCGAGAACGCGCCATTGATCGCCCACAGCAGTGCCACCTGCTGTCGGCCTTCACCCGCCATCCGTAACAGGCTGGGGAAGGGGATGCCCATCGGGAATCCAATGAACGCCGTCAGGACAACGGTTGTCAGTAGTCGCGTCGCAAACGGTGTCGCCAGCATCGAGTTCAGTACCGTGGGCAGCACGAACCAATAGACAATGGCGACGACGGTAATCCATGCACCCGCGAACCGCACCCGCGACGGTAAATCTGTCGTTTGCCAGTGTTGGCTGACCCAACTCCCCACGCCGCCCGCCAGCAGCAGCGTTGCCAGCACGACTGCCAGCGACAAAATGGGTTGGCCGAGCAATAGTTGAAAACGCTGAATAAGCGGGATTTCGACCAGCATGAAGCCGGTGCCGATCAGCGCCGCATAGGCAAAGCTCAACCACCGCTGACGCTTGCTTGCCACATCCGCCGCCGGAGTATCCGCCACATAAGCCACGGCGAACAACCCAATTGCCAGCAGCGCCGACATGATCAATGCTGAACGAATAGCCGGTGGTAGCCCATATTCGAGGTTGAAGAAGTACGGTTGGTCGTCAGTCGTAGGGCTTAGGTTATAGGATGCATCCGTTTGAATATAGGTCGCCAGCGGCATACCCGTCCGCAGCGGTTCGAACAGCGCTTCGTATTCACCGGGGGCGTAGAGCGGTGTCATGCCTAATCCACGGGCATTGGTGTTCAGGTTCTCGACTGCCTCCGTTGTGAAGGCATCTTTACCCACCACCAGCACACTGGTACGCACCGTCGCATCATCCGAGGGCAGCAGCCACATCCACAGGTGGTCAAGTGCCTGCGCGGGTGCGATGCCCATATTTTCCATCGCTTGCAGTGCGGTCAATGCCGCACGGCTGCCTTCCAACGCGTTGTGCGAGACAACCGTCAGTCTGCCGCCGGGGGCAAGTCGTTGTAGATAAGTTTGGAACGCTTCGCCGGTGAAAATGTAATTCTCGACCAGCGCTTGGCTGGCGGGTTCAACCGCTTGGGTATAAACGAGGTTCAGGTAGATCAGATCGTACTGGTTGGTGTCATGCTCGGCAAACGACCGTGCATCGCCTTCGATCAGCTTAACCTGCGGTAAATCCAGCACGCCGCCGTTGTAATCGGCATAATGGCGTGTCGCCTCGACAATCGCCGGATTAACCTCGACTGCCGTGATTTCCTCAGCGTTCGCACGCAGTGCCAGCAGCACATCTTTACCGCCGCCCGCGCCGATTACCAGCGTCTTAGCCGCACTGCCGGAGGTAAAGGGCAGATATTCGACCGTGTTGCCCAACGGCGCCAGCGCATTCGGGTCGCCAAAATAGGGCAGCATGAATGCACCCGCGCCGCCATCTGCGAAGATATAGCGCGAGTTCGCGTCATTCGTCTGTACCACGTCCACACGGGCAAAGGGACTCCAACCCGTGTAAATGATACGGCCTTCTTGGGCTTTATCTTGCAGGATGTAGATCATTGTCTTATCACGCGGCGCACCGGTGATCGACAATGGATTGTAGTCGATGATACCTGTGAACAAGTTAGCCACGAACAGCGCCGCACCCAGCAGCAAACTGCCGATTGCATATAGACGTATGCGTGACTTGCCTTCACTAGTTTGGTGGGCGAAAACCACCGCCATCACGCCGACCAACGCCGCCAAAAACAGCGTCATGCTGAAGGCGCTCCACAAGCTGAGCAGACCCAATACCGCCACAACACCGATTGCCGCGCCGATCAAGTCCACCGCGTACAGCGACCCGCTGAGCGAGGCGAAGTTTTCAAACAACAGCGCATCGAATAAGCCAATCAGGAAGAAGATCACCAGCGCCACCAGCGCCCGTGGGAAAATCGACTCCGCCGAAGGTAGCCATGCGATAATCATAGCGCCGAACGTCAGCGCCAAACTGAGGCCGATGAGTACAATAGTAAGCGTTTGTGGGGAGCGAACACGTTCACGTCTGATGTAATGGGCACTGGCTGCCCCCAGACTGAGTCCGAGTACAGCCAGTGATACCGCCAGAAATGTGAAGTGGTATTGGAAAAAGAGAGAAAACAAGCGTGTCAGGGTGATCTCAAAGATCAACCCGACTCCCGAAACAACGAACAGTGCGCCCAGCGCTAACCGTCGCTGCTGCGGTGCTGCTGCTACGAAGCCCATGTCACCGTTCTTTCTGCACCGGGGGCGAGTTCAACCGTGATCGGCTGCTTGCCGTAGTAAATTTCGCGGGTCAGTGGCACGGATGCGTCATTCCGCACGGTGCATTCTACGCCGCCGTTTGACCACTTAGCCGTCACACTCAAACCTTCTGCCAGCAAATTATCAAAGGACGCAGTTTCCCACGACGAAGGCAGCGCGGGGAACAATTCAATATGACCGTTCTGCACTTGCAGCAGCATTTGATGGATGGCGATACAAACTGCCCCCTGCGCCGTGCCGAAGTACTGCATATTCCACTCACCATCTTCCATCACCTCCGTCATACCGCCGAAGGTGCAGATGCTAGGCGAAGAAGCTTGAATGACTTCCCAGACGAAATCGCCGCGGTGTTGCCATGCGAGGATTGCGCCTAGCACACCGGCTGACCACGGGAAGGCACGCTTGCTGTTGCTGTGGTTGCCGTCACCGATTTGCCGACCACCATAAAGTGCCATATATGAGTCGGCGGTGCTGATGGCGCGTGGGTCCATCGGCTTAATCACGCCCATCGGGAAAATCGGCCCAATTGAACTCATGTTGATGTGCTCTTGATCGTCCGATGCCTTAAAGAACTTCCCGTTATACAATGAGTCAACGATCTTCATCAGCTCATCCGCAACCACAAGGCACTCTGCCGTGAAGTCGTCCTCAAGGCCAAGAATTGCAGCCGCGTTGGCGCAGTGCCGCAGGATCGCAATCGTCCCCGTCAGGTTGATGCCGTCGTTACGTACCTTCACCGGACTTTCGTGGACACCCACCAGATAACCGATTTCGTAACCGCGCTCGGTTTTTTCGACAATCGACTTCATGAAGAAGGTCGCCAACCCGCGTAGAATCGGATAGAACTCGGCGAGGTATTCTTTGTCCTGCGTGTACTGATAATACCCCATAATTTCGTTGGCATACGAGCCGTTGTTATGTACTTGGAACTTCATGTGCAGCAGTGTACCGTAAGCCTTGCGCCCATCGTGGGTGATTTCCCAATCCCACTTCAACCCCTCGCTGCCGAATTCTTCCCGCGCATGGCGTTCGGCGTGGGGCAGTGTCCGTTGGAAAAAGCGGCAGGCTTCCAGCGCTTCATGTTTGTGGTTCGCCTCAAGCTGCGCCCGCTGCATGAAGTAAGAGTCCCAGAAAATGTGGGATGACCATGTGCGGCGCAAATTGTTAACTGGAATACCGCCCGATACCACGCTCTGCATCGCCTTAAAATGGTACATGCTGGCATCGTAGAAGTATTGGAATTCCGCGTCAGGGATGCTGATGCTCGAAATCGAGAAATAATCTTTCCAGAACTTGAGATGTTCCGACCGCAGCGTGTCGTAGCCTATGGCAACAATATCATCGACCAGCTTCGCGTCGAGTGCGCCCTGACGATTATCTGAAATCAAGAAGTACTTGGTGATGCTCTTGGCGCGGACGCTGACCCAGCGGTCGCGCCCATCTTTACCAGAGGCAGTGGGCGAGGGCTGTAGGCGCAGCGCCATCACACCTTTGGTTTCACCGAGGTCATAATGGCCTTCCGGCGCGGTGTCGGACATATCGACACTGTAGAACGGGTCAGTGTCCCACACATCATCGACCCACACACCCGCACCAATCCACGCTTGGAAGTCAACTTCTTGATCGAACGTGTAGCGCTCGATCAGCACCGACTTGGTCGCGTGTAACCATGTCTCGACCTCGCCCTTTACATTGCCGTAATCAACTTTGCTGTAAAGTGTGCCTTCTTGTGGCACGAATTTCTGGTCACTTGCTTGCAGCTCCAAGCGTTTTTCACCATCCAGCAGGTAGTACCATGTCCGGCCAATCGGTGCGGCATCATACCAGCCTGATCCTTCAGCATGTTCCAGTTTCTTATCCACTGGAAAGCGTCCTGCCACCATCACCAATTTGTCTTCTGGATAATAGCGGTCAGATTTATACCAATTGCCACGATCAACGCTGAACTTATCGCCGGTCATCGAACCTGTAGGGCCGACCAAAACCGCGTCAGTTCCGTTACCTAGGAAACAGTGATAGTAGTTCTTTGGAAGCTGCATTAAATCACCCTTTTAGTCCCGTTAGAGAAATGCCCTCGACGAACGAACGTTGGGCAAAGATAAACAATACGACAATCGGCATCATCATGGTCAGCGAGGCCGCCATCAACAAATTCATTTTCACATCGTACTGACCGTTGAAGTAAGCGAGGCCAATCGACACCGTATACTTGCTGGGTTCGCTTAGGTAAAGCAGAGGGCTAAGGAAGTCGTTCCACGTATCTTTAAAGGTCAAAATCGCGATGACCGAAAGTACCGGAATACTCAGCGGGACGATAATCTTCCAGAGGATTTGCGCGATATTCGCACCATCAATTCGTGCGGCTTCTTCTAGTTCATTCGGGATTGTCATAAAGAACTGCCGCATCAGGAAGATCGCGTACGCCTCACCAAACCATGCCGGAACGATTAATGGCAGGAAGCTGTTAACCCAACCCAATTGTGTGAACAGAATGTATTCAGGAATGAGGATCGCTGCACGCGGCAGCATCAGTGTTGCCAGCAAAATTGTGAAGATAAAGTTCTTGCCCGGTGCGTTCAACTTCGCGAATCCGTAAGCTACCAATGTGCAGGATATGAGACGTCCAGTGAGGACACCAACCTCAATCGTCAGGGTGTTGAGGATGAAGCGGCCAAATGGAAGCTGCGGGTTACTGAACGCATCACTAAAATTCGACCATTGTATAGGGTCAGGGAACCATTTCGGCGGCCACAGGTAAATCTGGGCTTCCGGTTTGAGTGCCGTTGTCAGCATCCAGAACAGTGGGAATAGGAATATGCCGCTCAAAAAGAGCAGCAGCGCATAAACCACGATTTTCCGCAGAATTTCACCGTAATCGCGCTCACCGCGACGCGACGCGCTAGAAGGTTTGGTTGTAGTTGATGATAGGGCTGTATTGGTAGACATGTTTAGTCATTGCCTCCACTGTAGAACACCCATTTGCTCGATGACCGGTTAATAATCACGGTAACTGCCAGAATGATGATGAATAACACCCATGCCAATGCCGAGGCGTAGCCCATGTTTAAGAAGCTAAAACCTTCTTCATACAGGTGCAGCAGATAGAATAGGGTGGACTTCAACGGTGCGCCGATTTGCCCCGCCCGTGCGGTCGAAATGACGAATGCCGAGTCGAAAGTCTGGAATGCGCCGATCATCGACATAATGAGGTTGAAGAAAATTGTCGGGCTGAGCATCGGCAGTGTAATCTTGACGAACCGCGTCCAGCGCCCCGCGCCGTCCACCTCTGCCGCCTCATAAAGCGTTCTGGGGATGCTCTTTAACCCCGCGAGGAAGATCAGCATCTCCGCACCCACGCCCCACACGCTCATGATAACTAAGCCCCATAAAGCCGTGTTCGGGTCATTAAACCAGTTTGGCCCCGCGATGCCCAACGTCCGCAAAAACCCATTAATCGGGCCGAAACGCGGGTTAAAAATCCACTGCCACAGCACCGCCGCCGCCACACTGGCAACAATCGATGGGATGTAAAACGCCGTGCGGAAGAATCCCATCGCGTGTGTCGCCTCGTTTAGCAGTACCGCGAGGAATAACGCGGTTGCCATACGCAGCGGCACACTCGTCAGCACATACGTAATCGTGACCCGCAGCGATTGGTAAAACTCAGGGTCATTCGTGAACATGTTGATGTAGTTGTTTAGCCCGATCCACTTGGGCGGGGTCAGGACGTTCCACTGTGTCATGCTCAAGTAAAGCGAGATCGCCATCGGAACAACGGTAAAAATCAGGAAGCCGATGATCCACGGCGAAACCAGTAAATAGAAAATCCCCGCTTCACGCCGCCCTGCCTTGGTCAACTTGGTTCTCGTCTTAGGAGAACTCCCACCTGCCATTGAATTAATCATAAGTTGCATTCTTTCGCATACGCTACGGGTATTTAATAAAATCTGTTGATTATTTTTGAGGCTGTCAAATAGGTCTACTGCTTAAAAGACTTCCGGCGGCGAACTTGCGCCCGCCGCCGGAAGAACATCACTTAGAAGTGATTAGGAAGCTTCTGCTGCTTTTTCAGCTAGGCAAGCATCGGCCTGTTCGGCTGCCGTGTTCATGGCATCCGCAACCGCGACATCACCAACAAAAACGGCTTCCATGTTGTCGGTGAAGGCCTTGTTGCCGCAGTCCGCCCAGAAGGGGGTGGTGGCTTCGGGCAGGGTCTTCACGTTTTCGAGGTCAGTGATGACCGGGCCGTGGAATTCGTCGGTGCTCAAACCTTGTTCGTCCAGAACTGACTGAACAGCGGTCAAACCGTATTCAGCAAATTCCTTCGCACCGTCGCCCACAGCGATGTACTTCAGGAACGCCCATGCTGCGTCCTTGTTCTGGCTGGAGGAATTCATCGCGAAACCTGACCAGCACAAAACGTTAGCCTTGCCTTCTGAACCGGCTGGCAGACCAGCAGTACCGAAGTTCAAGCCTTCAACATCTTTGTAACCGTTCAACGGCCACACGCCCGTCCACAGCATCGACACGAGGCCGCTCTGGAACATGTCCACGCCAGAGTAAGCCGCGACATCATCCTTGGTCGGGGCAATGTGCTGAACCTTGAAAATGTCGACATATTCTTGCAGGGCATTGATGGTGGCTTCACTGTTCATGAAACCTGTGGTGGTGCTGCCATCTTCCGCGATCAAGCTGCCGCCGTTTGCGTAGATGATCGGGAGGATACCGCGCGACCACAACCAGTCACCCCAACCATCGGGGATCTGAACACCCCAGCGTTGAATGTTGGCCGCGTCAAAGTCTGCGGAGGTGGCATTGTTGCCGTTCGCATCAACAGTCAATGTCTGGGCGGCGGCGATAAAGTCTGCCCATGTCCAGTCCGCAGTCGGGACTTCCACACCGGCTTCAGCAAACTGGTCGGCGTTGTAGTACAGAACCAACGGGCTGTAGTCCTTGGTCAAGTAGTAGGTGCTGCCTGCGACATCACCAAAGCTGGCGAGGCCGGGAACCAGAACGCTGGTGTCAAAACCGTTGTCGCCGCTGATGTACGGGCCAAGGTCTTCGGTCTGACCGAGCGACTGCCACTTGGCGATGTCACCATCACCCGACATGAAAATGTCAGGGGCGGTGCCAGCGGCAAATTGCGCCAGCAGCTTGGTGCCGTAGTCTTGGGGAACGGCTTCGAGCTGAACATCCACACCGGGGTTTTCAGCTTCGAACGCCGCGATAGCATTGTTCCACGGGGTCAATGCATCGTCCGCTTCCCAGCTACCAACGCGCACCACGCCCGAAAGTTCAGGCGCAGCATCCTGCGCTGCCACCGTAGCGGCGACCGCGAGAACGATCACAAATAGCGATACTAATACGATCCAACTTTTTTTCATTTCGACCTACCTTCTATTACCAATGAATGCCAGTCTCTTTCCTGTGTTGTGAAGTAACCTGTGAGGATTATTCTGTGGATAATGCGGCTCCTTTCACTAAAAGCTGTCTTGAACAAGTGTGTAAACGACTGATGTCGGAAATAAGCTGTTAAAAACCTCAATGGGATTGAGGTACAAAACCAAGGCTTGAGTCGCGGACGACCAACTCCGGTGGCAGCAAGATGTGCTTTTGGGCAATTGCTTCGCCTTTCAGTAGGCTGATGAGTAGTTGCATCACCCGCTGCCCGACTTCGTTGATCGGCTGCCGTAGGCTGGTTAACCCCGGCTTCACATAATGGGCAACTGCCATATCATCAAACCCGATCACCGCGAGGTCACGCCCGATGCTGTAACCACAGGCTTCTGCGGCTTGCATCACCCCGATGGCAATCGTATCCAGAATGGCGACAATCGCGGTCGGGCGGCGGTGAGGGGGCAGGTCTAAGAGTTTGTTTGCGGCCTCATACCCGTAATCAATCTCACCTTTGCCGCGCATAATCCATTCAGGGTCAATTGGCAGGGCAGCTTCTTTCATCGCGTCCCAGTAACCTGCCAAACGTTCAGACCCCACGCGGGAACTTTCCGGCCATGCAAGGATGGCAATGCGTTGGTGTCCCTGTTCAATTAGGTGCTGCACCGCCGCTTTGCTGCCTGTTTGCCCATCCACATCCACAAACGGCGTGTGTTCATTTTCGCGTGAACGACCGAAGCTGACGAACGGAACATTCAAGTGTTCCAAAGTTGCCACTCGTGGGTCGTTGTATTCCACGCTTGAGAGTATGAAACCATCAACTCGTTTAGTGCGGATGAGTTCCGCATAAGTTGTATATAAATCCCGATCTGCCCGCTGAGGGAATAACAGGATGTGATACCCAAAATTCTCTGCCGATTCCACCACGCTGTGCTGAAATTGTTCCAACACCGGACTGTAACGGTCATCCAGCTTCCACGAGTAACCGATCAAATGGCTGGATTGTGTCCGTAAGTTTTGAGCGGCCACGTTCGGTCGGTAATCCAGTTCTTCAATCGCGGCCTGTATCCGCGAACGAACTTCAGCCGTCACCTGAATCTGGTTATGGATGACCTTTGAAACTGTCTGGTAACTGACACCCGCTCTTTTTGCAATGTCTTTAAGCGTGATATTTTTCGACATGATTTATTAAAACTAAACAATATTTGATGCTAGGCGAACGTTCGCCTAATTCCAGAAGTTTACTACTTAAACGATTCAAACGCAACAGACCTTGCCATAGTTTGGGTATGTTGCACAAGGTAAAGGGGAAGTTAAGGAGTGTTGGGTGCGGAAGCGGATGCACTCTTTATGGAATGATTTATTATGAGGACGATTCCCGCCTCTTGCCCCTGTTAAGGAACACGCAATCGATCAATATTGAATTCGTAATCATTACTCCGGCTTAATCTGGAAGTAAACCGTATAGGCTTCGTCTACCACATCAAACAGTGGTTTGAAGCGCAGTCCCCGCGCTTGGCCTCGCGTCCGGTATTCGGGCAGCCAATGTCCCCACTGCCGCTCGTTGTGCGCCACCAGTATCGACGGCGCATGATCCTTATCGCCCAATAAGGTTCGATCCTCGTCACATAACCCCGCCAGCACAATCGGCCCATCCACGAACGCGCACGTATCCGGCGCGTCTGGCAGCGCTTCAGTGTGCAGTCGCTTCGGTAGAGTCAGGCTCACCTTGTCCTTCGACCATGTGCGTGTGATCGCCGCGAATCCATCTTTGTCTTTGTCAACCGCCACCTGCTCACCATTGATGAGCAGGGTGGGTTGGCCGCTCATCCATTCCGGCAGCCGCAGCTTCAGCATGAATGTCGTGGGCTGTTCACAGTCGATGTCAAACGTCATTTGCCAGTGGTCGGGACGGTGTGTATCGCCGCCTAAATCTGCCGGATTGTAAGTAACCCCGCCCGCTGTATAAATCGTATTTTGCTGAATAGTGACTGGCATTCCCTGTTGAATTGTTTTGAGCACACTGGGGATGTACTGCGAAACCGTGACTTCACTCTCGTTTGTGTAATAGATGTATGCGCCGTGGATGGTGTGGGCCTGTACCAGTGTTCCGTGGCAGCACCAGAAGTCATACGTGGGGGAACCCCAGATCTTTTTCGCCCCGCCTTCGAGCGGTAAATAATACGCCACTAACCCTGTTTTCCCATTCTGTTGCGCCATGATGCCGTTATAGAGGTTCTTCTCGATATAATCCGCATACTCCACTTCACCCGTCCACCGGAATAGATAATCCGCCAATCGGATCATGTTATAAACTGTGCAGTGTTCCTGCGTATGGTGTCCCAAACGTGCTGATAATTCAAACGGCGGTGTCCACATCTCGCCGCTGGTCTGACCGCCGGTGCAGAATGAACCTCTATCTGTCACTGCACTTTTCCAATAGGCTTCCACAATCTGCCGCCACTTCGGCTCGCCTGTTACCTCGTAAGCTCGTGCTGCGCCGTGGATTTCCGGTATCGTCGTGTTGGCGTGCATATTGGTCAGCACATCTTTCCCCGCCAACAGCGGCTCGAACAATCGCGGTCGCGTATACCGTTCCATCAGCGTCAGGTACTTGGGCTGCTTGGTCGCCCCGTACAAATCCGACCACAGTTCGAGCATAGCGCCCGTTTCGACATCCAGCATCGCGTTCATTTCGTCCCGCGAATAATCAGCCGTCCACTTGACAAACCAATCGGAAAAGAGATCAACAATCGCTATTGCATCCTTGTTCCCTGCAAAGCGATACATATCGAACAAACCCATCATCGTCTTGTGCGTCACATACTGCGGTGCCCACGTCGGCTTGCCCAGCGCTAACCAGTGGAAATACTTCTCAGGGATCGACGCTGCCCACCCATTTCCATTTTTCGCTTGGCAGCGTTTGATACCATCGACCACCGCATCCGCTTTTAGTCTCAGTTGGGGATTACCTGTCGCTTGCAAGATACGCGCCGCCGCCGAAAGCCAATGTCCGACGAAATGCCCACGAATCTCAGACGTTGGCGACTCCCAGCCCCAATGCCGGTCACTCCCGTCACCGCTGTTCCCGTACATCGTCACGCGGAACATGCCATCGAAGTTGCTGTCACGGATACCCGCTTCCATATAAAAGTTTTGGAGCAGGTTTTCAGTCGTCAGGCTCATCACATAGGAGCGGTTTAGTTCAAATCGCTCTTTAAATAAACTCGGTAGGAGTTGGACGTTTGCGAGGTCGATGGGGCTATAGTGCGGCTTCATATGGTCTCCAACATAGGCTGTGTGCATAACTTAATGAACCCATTGTACAAGCTCCACCATAAACATCCACACCGCCGGATATATTATGCCCTAGGTTTATTTTCGGTTAACTAGATAAACTCTTTTCCAACTCTTCACCAACCTCCTTAACCATCCCTCTCCCTCAAAATGGTTAATGCCGATTGCCCTTAAAAGCTACCAAATGGTCTTCCAAATGGTCACCCTTAACTCACTTACTTCGATTATGCTATTGAAAGGACTGAATGTAAGTAATTGTATTAGCTCCCTTCGCCCTGAGGGCTATCGCGGACTGAGCTTGCGAGGGTAGCCGATGTGGGCTGGGGATGAGGGTTTTCCTATGCACCTTAAAAACCGCATTCGTCTTTGCCTTTGACTGTCACCTGTTGACTGTCGACTAAAGACTATTGTGCAGTAAACGTTGCTATAGTCCCCTTGTGGGGCGGCAGCACCGTCTACCATCCGCTGCTGCAAATGTATGCTTTTCTCTGGAAACTTGAGACTTGTCACTTGAAACTTAAAGCTGCTACTTTGGCAATCTTGGCGGCGGCATACTAAAGTGTGATTATTGCCAAAATTGCCAAATCTTAGCCGAGAATTTCACTGGCTGGCATGGGAATTGCCATTTGAAATTGCCGAAATCTATGCCAAATTTGCCAAGTATCATTACCGACATTACCGACATAAAATGCACGAGTGAAGTTGAAGAAATTGAAGAATCTTGCGACGAAGGAGTCCTTTAGGGCGAATTTTTAGCCCTCCGCTCTCTCATATCCGCCGTACTAATCACTTTTATCTGTGCATTTTACGAAGTTTGCGAACAAAGAAAGCGAACTGTCTCTAGAGCAGCTAGAACAACAATTTGAACTTTTGTGGCGCTCATGGCGGCAAAAAATACCTTATGGCAGTGCCGCCGCCGCCAAAGCCGCCATAAATTTTCGCTGTCAAAACCGTTATTTGTAATATGGCATTCGACTTTCCAACTGCCTAGCTTTAGCCTTTCTTCGGTACTCGGTACTCGGTACTCGGTACTCGGTACTCGGTACTCGGTACTCGGTACTCGAAATAAAAACCCTCTCGTCACGAATGAGGAGAGGGTCTCGGTTACTCCGGTGAACTAGTTTTAGCGCTTCGGCGGAATATTGAACCCGAACCGGAAGATGTTTTCGGGATCATACTTAGCCTTCAGCGTCATCAGGCGGTTGTACTTCTCGGTCAGGAATCCGTTGTGGGTTTCCTGTCGCGATTCCTTCCCTTCAAGGAAGTTCATATACACGCCGCCCGTAAGATGTGGCGACATCACCTGCTTAAAGTTCGCAATATCGGCTTCTGCTTTTGTCAGTGCTTCTGCTGTCGGCGTAATTATGAGCATCTGCATGATGTGTTTCGAGTCGCGGTGTCCGAAAGCGTTGTTATGAGTTCGGCTGACCGCGCCACCTGCGTAGCGAATTTCGAACTTCATGATCGGTGAACCAACCGTGTTTTTAACCAGCGTATCAATCGCCTCGTCAGTAAGTCCCTTCAACCATGCACCACTGCTCTTAGCGGATGATGGGTCTTTCGGGTCGTTGCTGATGCTGTCAATCTCCGTGAAAGGCATCTTATGGAAACCGTTCACAATCGGCTGTTTCCAATCTGCCCATGCCTGCGCCATCATCATACCGGCTTGCAAATCCTCACCCGAATAGCAGCCGTTAATCATCACCACCGATTGCCCACTCAAGAAAGGTGGCAGGTCAGGTACCGGCGGGAAGTTCATTATCGCCACCGAAGTTGTCCAGTCTTCCGGCAGCCAGTGGATCCACTCGCGGTAGAACTTGATAACTTCTTTGGCGTCCGCCGCCGGATAAATGATCGTGCCACCGTAAACTTCAGTGATCGGATACAGTTTAATCTTCATGCTCGTCACAATTGCGAAGCTGCCACCACCACCCCGTAGCACCCAGTAAAGGTCGCTGTTTTCGGTCTCATTGGTGAAGATCAACCGACCATCAGCCGTCACCACTTCAAATTCCAGTGCGCTGTCTGCCGATAAACCGTGCTTACGTGCCAGCCAACCCATACCGCCGCCCAGTGTATAACCAACCGCACCCACGGCTGAAGATGAACCCAGCAGGGGAGCTAAGCCTAGTGTCTGTGCCTTTGTCAGCACATCTGCCCACAACACACCCGCGCCAACCCATGCGGTTTGCTGTACTTCGTTGATCTCGACTTCATTCAATTTAGAGGTCGTAATCAACAGGCAGTCGTTGGCTTCTAACGTGATACCGTGTCCGGTTGATTGTACCGCTACGCCTAAACCCATGTCCCGTGCATATTGCACACCTTCCGCGATGTCCCGCGCGCTTTCCGCAACAAGGATACACGCCGGATATTGGTCAACATTCAGGTTCCATGCTTTACGTGCGGTTTCGTAAGCCTCGTTACCCGGAACCAGCACGTCGCCCTGTACACGATTTTGTAATTGGCCTTCGTAGCTCAATGAATGAATAAGCTCTGCCATCACCATGATGTTTTCCTTCTCAATAGTTTGTTTGTCTATGCCTCCTATCTAACCACGCTGCCCGTACTCCCGTCTTGCAACCTGTGGTATACATCGCTGCCCTGCCTGAGGATGAGCTTCAGTCCGTCAAAAGGCCTAGTCGTAACTTGCCCTCAGACTTTTGGCGTAGATAAATCTCAGACTTTTGACGGATACCGTCTTTGAATTGCGGTGACATTATTAATGTAGAAGGAATTCTGTTAAACTGATAATTAAGGCTGTTTAGCCAAAATTTATAACCCTATCTGCACTTTCCCATATTAGGGAAACTAGCTTTCAGACAAAGGACATGTGCTATGACTATTCGGATGTTACTGGTAGATGACCATGCGGTGGTGAGGCAGGGGTTAAAAATGTTCTTTAAAGGTGAGCCGGATTTTGAAATCGTCGGTGAAGCCTCGAACGGCCTTCAAGCCATTGATATGGTGCGCCAGCTAAAACCGGATGTTGTCCTCATGGACTTGCTCATGCCCCAGATGGGAGGGGTTGAGGCCACGGGTATTATCCGCCGTGAACTGCCTGATACGGAAGTTATCGCTCTCACCAGCGTCCTTGAAGATGCCTCGGTCGTAGGGGCTATTAAGGCGGGTGCAATCGGCTATTTGCTCAAAGATACCGACGGGCCGGAACTGCTCCGCGCCATTCGTGCTGCCTCAGAAGGGCAGGTACAGCTCTCACCCAAAGCTGCCGCCCGCCTCGTTCGAGAAGTCCGTGTCCCCGAATCTCCCGAAAAGCTGACCGAACGCGAAACGGATGTACTGCGTTTGGTTGCGCAGGGTCTCGCCAATAAGGAAATCGCCCGTAAGCTCGACATTGGCGAGAAAACGGTTAAGACCCACGTCAGCAATATCTTTAGTAAATTGCATGTTGTCAGTCGTACGCAGGCCGCCCTGTATGCTGCTAGTATTGGTCTTGTGGATATTACACACGAATAAAAATGGGGCGTTGAGGTCGATCAAATGTTGGTAGCTTGCGAGGTCAATCGGTTGTCTTAAAGCTGATCGGTAGAACTTGTGAGATTAGTCGGTACATCTGCGCCCGTAATTTAATACCTTCAATGAGCTGCTCTACCTGTTCAGTTGTCAGTCCGTTCAAACCCAGATGCAGAATAACTGCCTGTCCATTGTCATAGTTCCATTTGGCAGTGGTGGTTAAGCTTGTTAGGGGAATATCTAGTGCCTGCGCTGCGTCTTGGCAGGCGAACGTGCAGTCCGTCACCAGTGTTGCCAATAGTAGATCATTGGGCTGGCTCAGCCCGCTGATCGTATCGCGGATCATCGGCGACCCGATGACCATATGTGTATCTCCAAAACTGACAATCGCCTGCCTCCGCGTACCAAATGGGCGAGCAATAACAGACGGTGTGCGTGAAATCATAAAGAACCTATATGAGCATGATCGGACGATATGCGTTTAGTATCGCACGGTGTCTGGTTTCAATCCTGCATCAATTGTCAGACTTGCGTCTCATACTTTATGCCGATAGACTTGACGTGTCCTTAATTCTCACACTCAGCCGAGTCCCTTGCCCCGGCTTACTGGCAATCGTGATGTCACCACCCATTTGCGCAATCCGCTCCCGCATCGAGTGTAATCCGAGGTGGCCGGGGAACTCTT
>JAPUDW010000017.1:21207-29816 GCA_027492915.1 Bacteroidota bacterium
ATGTCAAAGCCGATGCCATTGTCCATTACATCAAGCGCCAATCCTTCGTCCGTATCTTGCATCCGTAAGGTGACTTGGCTTGCGTTTGCATGTTTGACGACGTTATGCAGCGCCTCTCGCGTTACACGATATAAACTTTCTTTATTAGGAAGCGGCATGTCTGGCTCATCGCTCAATTCAAGATGAACCATAATACCGTGGCGTGCTTGGATGGATGCCCCTTGCTTTGCCAGCGCCACGACCAGCCCCTCGGTTTCAAGCGACTCAGGTCGTAGTTCAAAAATGAGCGCTCGCATTTCGGTCAAACCGGCCTCGGCTAATGTCAGCACATATTCAATCGACTCGCGCACCATTTCTGGGTTTTTGTCGAGGTGACGGTGTGCTGTTTGTGCGCCCAATCCGATCCCGTACAGTGCCTGTGATACCGAGTCGTGCAATTCTCGTGCCAGTCGTGTCCGTTCTTCCAGTGCCGCGAGTTCATGTGCACGCTGGCGTGCGCGTTCCGTTTCATCACGCAGCCGGAATCGTTCCAGTGCCGCACTGGTCAAATCGGTTACACCAGCCACGAGCCGCAGTTCTCGATCTGTAAAATTGCGTTGTACTTTGCAACCAATCGCAAATATTCCCACTACCCGTTGGTCTTGCACTAAATTCGCAAACGCCAGTGACAAAATACCAAATCGTCGGGCTGAATTTGCTGCGGGATGATCGGCTATCTCCGGTGCATTTACATCGTTAATAACCATACTGCCTTCTAATTCAGGTGCGATAAGATCAAAAACCTCACGCGGCAGCCGTGTCCCCGACGGCAAACTCGGATCATTAGAAATCAGTGTTTCGGTATACGTAGCCCCAATTTGGTTGTAATTTTCAAGCGCGAAAATAGCGATCATTAAGGGTAGGGGGAAGCACCTTGTAATTGACTGCATGACCTCGGCCACCGTGGTTGCGCGGTTAATATCACGGCTCACTTTGTACAAGAGTTCGTTTTCGGCGCGTGAACTTTGTTCCGCCACATAAGCTAATCGTTGTTCGTAGGCGGCTTTTGTCAGCTCGTGTTGAGCATTAATCCGTAGGATAGCGCTTAACACCAGATCAGACACCGCCAACGTTAAGCGGCGGTCACGCTCACTATACTGCCGTGGATCGCTGCACTCGAAACTGAGTGTTCCATACCAGCGCTGATCTTGAACAAGTGCCACCATCAATAAGGCTTTTACTTTGTGAGCAATCCATCCTTGGCGTGTAACAGCATCGACCAGTGGATGATCGTTAACATCCTCGATTACGAGTTGCCGCTGCTTGAGGACATGCTGTGCGATTGGAAAGTCACTTTCAACGAACCGTGACCCAATCGAGGCAGGTGTATTCCCTTGGCGGTCAATGCCTGCTGTCATCTGGAAATAGGTCGCCTGCCGATAATCAAGGTTTTCCCATAGGATGAGGTAAACCCGCTCAACTTCGCGGGCGATGGGTGCTACCGCTTTAATAACATCTGCAAATGTCATCGCTGCGTTCACCGCTTCGGATACTGTATAAAGCAGGCTGCTATCTTCGCGTGCCTGTTGCTCGGCAAGGTAAGCGCGGCGGGTTGCCACAACCGTAGAGAGGTTCTGCGCAATCTGCTCATAGACTTGGCGCTCATGTTCGCTGAAGTTATGTGGTTGATACCACATAATAATCAGGTTTCCTTGCCATCGTCCCCCACTGTATAAACCGAGCACTGCTTCAGCCCGCATTGAATAATACTGTGCAAACTCAGTCCGTTTATCAGCTGACAACCGTTCATCGGTCTCAACATTCTCGATATAAGCGACTTTTTGAGGGTCTTGTAGGCACAGATCACGAATTTCAAGGATCACATCATGATGCTGTCCTTGCCTGACCGCGAACCGTTCTTCGTTGTTGATGACACGATATGGAAAGGGCTGTTTGAACATCCATCGCGCTACCGGCTTGAAGTCTATGTTGGTGATGTTTTCATTACCAGTTGCGTAATTAATAATAAGCCCTGATGCCCCTTGCAAGCCTGTGTATTCGGCGATGGCAGCGAGAATATCAGCCTCATCACCCGCTTGTAATAATGAAGCGTTAATCGCCGCAATCGTTTGGGCGCGTGAGCGTTCTTCTTGTTCTGCCACATAGACTCGTCGCGTCGCGATAATCGGTGGCAGCGTTTGAAAAAGTTGTTCAAGTACGTAACGTTCATCCGCTGTAAAGTGATGCGGTGTATGCCAATTGAGGCTAATAAGCCCTTGGAATTGTCCACTGTGAATAAGCGGGATGATCACTGCGGCTTCAGTTTTGAAACGCTCTGCCAGCAAGATGCGTTTTTCTGATGGGATACGCTCATCGGTATTAATATCTTCCAGATATAAAATGCGGTCTGCCTGTGGTATCCAGTAATCGCCGAGTAAATATTCATTGCTCTTGACGTGTTTTGGTTCTTTGCCAGCACGATAATAGTCTGTGATTTCCCCTTCGAGCCACAGCGCGATCAAATAAGCGGCATAGGGGTCATTTTCACGATATTGATGCTCGGCGTAAGCCATCTCAATGCGGTAGGCATCAAGTGTCTGGGCATAGGTTACAAAGGCTCTTAGGAAATCAGTTTCGTTCACCGCTTTCGAAAACGCTGCATTCAGGTTCGCCAATGTTTCTGCACGTTGGCGTGCAACAATTGATTCCTGTTGTAAGCGCATTCGTGCGACTGCTGAGTTAACAAGATCGGCTATACCGAGTGCGATCTGACGCTCCTTTTGGGTGAATGCGCGCGTTCTGTTGTAAATAAAGACGAGCGCTCCCCAGCATATTCCACCATTTTTCAATGGCACAATCATTTGTGCTTTAATTTTTGTTTGTCTAAACACGGAAAGGGTAAATTCGTCTAGTCGGTTGTCTTCAAGTAAATTTTCCGACCACCACAATTTTTCTTCGACAATCTTTTTAACCGCAGGCATCATGGGTAGGCGTGGTCTAAAATGTTCAAGCATTTCAGCAGGAAGCGATGCATGAGCCATCGTTTCAAGATAGCTGGCTTTTGTATAATCCCAGTTCTCAAAAGCATCAAGTAGAATGCCGTCTGACTGGGGTTGCAGCCATGCTACAGCGTCGACAACTTCTTGGTAGCTAGTCGCAGCGTTGATAAATTCCGCAAGCTGAAATAATGCTGTTGCCCGCTGTTCGCTTTCTGCTGCCTCTTTATTAGCGCGTTGTCCTTCGACCACAGCGGCTAAAATAGGCAGAAGCGCTGTGTATATCAAACGCTCGTTACCACTGAAATTATGATCATTTGACCAGTAAACGAGTAAAATCGCTTGCATGGCCTCAGCATTGTGGAGTGGAAGCAGAACCATGCTCCCGATGTTCTTTTTGAGAAGCAAACTGCGGTTCGCTTCGGTTAGGTTTAAATCCTTTTCAACATTGTCCCAAAAATACGGTTTAATTTGTTTCTGGTCTTCATTTGACGTTGAAAGGTTAACCAACAACCGCCGATCCATGACATTAAACCAGTGTAATTCGTCGTTGGCTGGACGTTCAAACGAAAAAGCATCATCATCTGTAAGTGAAAGTAGCTCTACTCCTGTCGCTTCGTATTGCGCGGCAAAAGATCGCACCGTGTCAATGATTTCGGTTTCGTTGGTAGTCCGCGATAATGCTTGACTGATCTCATTAATTTGGTCATTACGGTCTTTGTTCTTCCGCTCTCGCTCTGAAAGCAGAATGCTGTTCAATGCAGGTTCACATAGTTGCATCAGATGATGGAAGATATGTTGATCTTGCTCATCAAAGGGGTACGGGTTTTCCCAGTAAAACTCAAAACCGCCGACATGCTGTTGTTTTGCATGAAGGGGTATTAAAGCAAGTGCTTGTATATTTAATGCGGTATACTGCCTTTGAATATCCTCAGTTAGTAAATCGCTGGATTTAACCTCAGAAAGTAAAAGAGGCTCGTCGAGCTTCAGGCCAGCCTGAATAGTCGGAAGTGAACGATTTGGATAAGTCTTGTCCAGCGTGCCCCAAAGATTGACAACTTCTGCACGCACTGTTTCATCGTTTAGGTTGTAAGACCAAATGAGACGCCCGCCCGTTGCCCCTTTTTGACGCGCATACTCACTTAATATTTGCAAGTAATCTCTAGGTGAGATTGCTTGCATGAGTTTTTGAGAAATTTCGGTCAAAACTATCATTTCGGTCGTGTTAGTAATGTCATTGTTACTAATCGTGGGCATATCAAGGTTCCTTGCTATTACAACTACACATCATCATTTAAACTCGTCTTACGACAATGTGTTCAGAGGCCTATTATACGCCTTCGTCATAGTGGTCGCGACGGTGGTTGCTTTACAACTTCCGTACAAAACATGTCCACTTGACCTATGAATAGACTATCTACAGGTCTCATTCTAAGATCTCATAAACACTGTAAAGTAGTCAAAATGTGAAGAACGTCCACATTCACATCAAACTTTAGCAAAAGTAGCAAATTACCACAGTTGAGCACAAAGACACATCAACAGAAGTCAGTAGGTAATCTGCTGCTGAGTAATTCCTCAAGACTTCAGTCTATGTAGAGCAAATGAATTTGCTCTCATAAAATCAAGTGTAGTTAGTCTGACAATATAACATTTTCAGGTTACAACACGATACTGTATACGTCTAATCTTGCTATGGGGCAGGTAAATCGTTGGTCAGATTCATAGTTGAAACAGGGAGTCAATCATGCAAGGTGCATCCATCATCAGCCCATCTTCATACGAAAAGGTTTTCGCTTACGACAGACCGGGTATGCAGAATTTATTCGACGTTCAAGTGAGTGATTTTCCTCGCGTGAGTATCGTAATTCCAACCCTGAATGAAGCTAGAAACCTGCGTTATGTTCTGCCCTATATTCCCGATTGGGTGTATGAAGTCGTTATCGTTGATGGTCATTCCACTGATGATACCCGTGAAGTTGCGCTGTCGATGCGTTCGGATGTCAAAATTGTTGAAGAAACACGTCGTGGTAAAGGTGTTGCGCTGGGCGCAGGCTTTAATGCTGCCGAAGGCGATATCATCGTAATGATGGATGCTGATGGCTCGATGAACCCAGCAGAAATTGCCCTTTACGTCGGTGCTCTACGTTCCGGTGCTGATTATGTCAAAGGTTCGCGCTTCCTTCAGGGTGGCGGTACTTCGGATATGACCTTCATCCGTAAGATGGGTAATCTGGGTTTGACATGGGCCGTCCGTATTTTGTTTGGTGGGCAATATACCGATCTGTGCTACGGTTACAACGCTTTTTGGAAGCGAGCATTGTTCGTGATTGACCCTGCAACTGATGGTTTTGAGATCGAAACTCTGATGAACATCCGCGCCCTTCGCTCCAACTTGAAGGTGGCTGAAGTCCCCAGCTTCGAAAGTGACCGCGTTCACGGTGAAAGTAATCTTAAGCCCATTCGTGACGGTCTGCGTGTGCTGCGTACCATCATCAGCGAACGCTTAAGTTCGCCCCGTAATCGGATTGCTGAACACTGGACATGGCAAGCTGAGAAGCCAGTAGGCTACTAAACGGGTTGGCTGGCTTAACAATGAACATAACAGGTACACAAGGGACGCAAATCGAAACTGCGGTTATTATTTGTGCCTATACCGATGAGCGCTGGTCTCAGCTCGTTGACGCTGTTGAGTCCGTGAAGACGCAGAGCCAACCAACCAACCAAATTATAGTAGTTATCGACCATAATCCGGCACTGTTGGTTCGCATCAAAGAACGCTTTCCAGAAGAAGTGCTTGCGGTCGAAAACGTGCATGAGAAAGGGCTTTCTGGTGCCCGTAACACCGGTGTCTCGGTGACTTCAGCAGCGCTTATTGGCTTTGTTGATGATGACGCCATTGTTGACCGTGATTGGCTGAAAAATTTGAGCCAACTCATTCTTCAGGATTCATCAGTAATGGGTGCCGGTGCGCGTATTATCCCGAAGTGGGAATCGGTTCGTCCAACATGGCTCCCCGAAGAATTCTATTGGGTTGTCGGCTGTACCCATAAAGGTGTGCCCGAAGAAACTGCTGATGTTCGCAACCTGATTGGTGCAAACATGCTGATCCGGCGCGAGGTCTTCGATAAAGTCGGTGGCTTCCGTATCGGGATCGGGCGTGTCGATGCGATACCCTTGGGCTGCGAAGAAACCGAATTATGCATTCGTGTTCGGCAGGCAATTCCCAACGCTCGCTTTGTGTACGACCCTAACACCGAGGTATATCATAATGTACCTTTAAAGCGCACAGATTGGTCTTACTACCGTTCGCGGTGTTATGCAGAAGGCATATCGAAAGCTGTCATATCGAAATGGGTTGGTCAAAAGGACGGACTGTCATCTGAACGTACGCACGCGCTGATAACCCTACCTAAAGGCGTCATCAACGGCATTGGTGATGCAGTGTTGCGTGGTGATGCCGATGGCCTAAAGCGCGCTGGCGCAATTGTGGCTGGTTTGATGATCACCACTGCGGGATATATAAGGGGATAGTATAGTGGATTTCGTTTTAGACTCGCAATCATCTAAAGAGCAATCTGTTCCCTCAACAGACCGCCTTCGTATTCTCATGGTTTCGGCTCGCTATTCGCCCTATGTAGGTGGCACGGAAACACACGTTCACGAAGTAGGTCGGCGCATGAAGGCGCTTGGGCATGATGTCACCGTATTAACCACCGATCCAAGTAAGAAATTGGCAACCTACGAAGAACGGGATGGTTTACCCGTCAAGCGTGTAGCTGCCTATCCTGCCAACCGTGATTATTACTTCGCTCCGGCATTGTACTCATATATCACACAGGGTAAGTGGGATGTTATTCATCTTCAAGGCTACCATACGCTAGTTGCTCCCTTAACTATGCTCGCGGCGCTTGCTTCCAAGACTCCCTATATCGTCAGCTTCCATAGCGGTGGTCACTCCTCGTCAATTAGAACGGCAGCGCGCGGGATGCAGCGGTTTTTGCTTACACCTTTACTGAAACGTGCCGACCGTTTGATTTGTGTTTCTCAGTTTGAGGCGAAGTTTTTTCAGGAGCATCTCGGTATTGATAGTGACCATTTTGTAGTCATTCCGAATGGTTCTCAACTGCCCAAGCTGACGACCGAAGTACCGCGTGTCAAGGAAACCTTAATCGTTTCCCCCGGTCGGCTGGAACGCTATAAGGGACATCAACACGCCATCAATGCGCTGCCGTTAGTGCTGGAAAAGAATCCTAATGTGAAGCTGCGTATTGTGGGTACTGGCCCCTATGATGCCGAACTGCGTCAGATTGTGCGCGACAAAGGCTTGGAAGCGCATGTGGAAATTGGTGGCATCCCTGCGGAAGACCGAGAGGGGATGACCGTATTATTATCGCAAGCCTCATTAGTTGTCTTGTTTAGCGAATATGAAGCGCATCCTGTAGCCATTATGGAGGCGTTATCGCTAGGCTGTTCCATTCTTGTTACAGATACATCTGGGTTGGGTGAATTGGCACATAAAGGCTGGGTCAAAGGTATCGCGCTAGATAGTTCATCCGACGAGTTGGCGATTGCAATGTTGCATCAGCTAGATCATCCGATCAATCCGAGTGGGATTACGTTACCGACATGGGATGATTGTTCAGCGGCGTTAATCAGTACTTACCGCAATGTCGTGCTAAAGCGACAATATGCCTAATTTGTCTTTTCCTAACGCCATCGCGTTCCAACTGTTGATCATGCTTAACCTCTCAGAGTAATTGATGAGCGAACAATACGCCATTACCTTTAAGACAACGCTGCAATATATGCTGTGGGATGTGTCTCGTTATCGTGTAACCGAGAAGCGTTCTTATCCCGCGCTTTTTGTTATGTGTCCGGGTTTGATAGCTGGCCTCTATTATCGGCTTGGGCATTGGATCTGGTACGCGGATGCTAGTCCTCCCACCAGAAGCCTGTTGAAGTTTTTGCGACCTTTTTACATTATCGGTAAACGGTTCGTAGAGATCTATTCAGGGATTTCACTTTCGGCACAGGCACGTATCGGCCGCGGTCTCTATATAAACCACTTTGGCTCCATCTTTGTTGGCGCTAGCATTATCGGCGAGAATTGTAACCTATCCCACGAGGTAACAATTGGTGTAGCGGGGCGCGGGGATAAACGGGGATTGCCCGTTGTTGGCGACCGCGTGTACTTTGGGGCGGGTGCAAAGGTTGTTGGCTTAGTCAACATTGGTAACGATGTCGCAATCGGCGCAAACGCAGTTGTAACCCATGATTTAGAAGATTGTGCGGTCGCTGTTGGTGTGCCTGCACAGGTCGTTTCGTATAAGGGTAGTTTTGATTTTGTCCTCTATAAGGATATGTATGATGACCCAAAACGTGTGGAAAGTCTGCATGATAGGGATATGTGGAAAGACCATGCTTTTAATATAGAGGCGAGGAAGAAAGTGGAATTATGACAGCACATTCGCGGCGAGCATTTTTAAAAGGTAGCATAGTTGGTGTTGGCGCTTCACTGGCGGGCTTTAACCAGCTCTTTGGCTACAGCCAACTTGCGGCGCAAAGCAACGGCGATGATGTAGAAACTATACTGAATCTGGCTGCTACTGCCGAGGCATTAGCTTGTACCCA
>JAPUDW010000018.1 GCA_027492915.1 Bacteroidota bacterium
CGCGAAAACAGTGCCGAACACTCGTGGCATCTCGCAGTAATGGCACTCACCCTCGCCGAATACGCCGAAGCCGGAACCGACATCACCCGTGTCGTGAAGATGGTCTTACTTCACGACATTGTGGAAATCGACGCGGGCGATACCTTTGCTTATGATGTACAGGGCTACCTTGACAAAACCGACCGGGAGGCACGGGCAGCCGCGCGTATTTTTGGTCTGCTGCCGGACGACCAGCGCGACAGCATTATGGCGTTGTGGCGAGAATTTGAGGAAATCAAAACACCCGAATCACGCTTTGCCAACGCCCTTGACCGCCTCGAACCCCTCATTGGTAACTTTGTGGCTGGCGGCGGCTCATGGCAAAAACCCGGCGTTAACTTGGCTAAAGTACAAAAACGTATGGAGCCGATTGGCGATGCATCTCCGCAGCTCGGCGAATATGTCCGGCAAATCATTGCCCAAGCCGTAGAGAAAGGCTACATCCGTGAAGCATAAGCCGACCCGATGTCAATCCACCACTTTCCACTGCCGATATTAGCGGAACCTCACATTCACCCCTAAAAACGGTGAGGACGTCCTGCTAGGTCAGACGGCTATCCTCGCCTATTTTCAACGCTGGTGATAGGTTATAAGTGGGGAACGATAGCCCATTTTCATCGGGGGTTAATCCTAGTGACTCCTGTCCACTTAACCCAACAGAATTCCCATCAATAGGCTCACGTTAAATACGCATAGCTAACATATACTTCCATCAATCACACTAATCATGCAGATCAGTTTTATTGGAGGTTATGATGGCTCAACAGAAACGTGAACGTATAGAGGTTATTCAAGGAAATGGTATCGAACGCCGTCAGCGAGTTGTGGAAACTGCGCCGACAGGTCGCCACGTTTTTGTATCGCGCTTTAGCCAATTTCTGTGGCTCATCGTGTCGGTCATCGTCATTCTACTGGCGCTGCGTTTTGCCTTTGTGCTCATCAGTGCCAACGCTGCCACCGGTTTTGTCAGCTTCATTTATAACGTAACCGAGCCGTTGGTGATGCCCTTCAAGAACATCGTCAACACACCCGGCATTGATATTGCTTCAATCGTCGCCATCTTTGTCTATATGATCGTCGGTTGGCTGCTAATTACCCTGTTCCGCTTGGCCTTTGCAGATACCAACCGTCTGCGTCAGGTCACTCAAGTTGATGTCGAGCGTTAAGCAGTTTAAACCCTCTTACTGCTAGATACGCAAAAAGCCGCTCGATCCCCATTACGAGCGGCTTTTTGATTCATTGGTCTACTGGTTATCGTTTGCTTCTTGGAAGTTCAACGCCGCCGAATTAATGCAGTAACGTTGTCCGGTGGTTTCGCGCGGGCCGTCATCAAACACATGCCCAAGGTGCGACCCACACTGGCTGCAAACCGCCTCTACGCGCCGCATCCCGTGGCTATTGTCCTCGCGCAGTTCGACATGCCCCTGCTCGATCACATCCCAGAAGCTCGGCCAACCGCTGCCGGAGTCAAACTTCGTATCCGAGGAAAACAACGCCTGTCCGCAGGCCACACAGTTGTAAGTTCCAGTGGCCTTGTTATGAACATACTCGCCGGTAAATGGGCGTTCGGTTGCCTGCTGTCGTGTCACAGCGAACTGCATCGGGCTTAACTCCTGCTTCCACTCAGCATCCGTTTTGATCACTTTTGCTTTTGTCTCTGCCATTTTAAGAACTCCTTTGGATTCGCGCCTGAGAGAGAAAGTTTACACCCCCTCACGGCAAATTCTTACACTTACTAGAATAGTCGTTGTTTCTTTCGATTCCATTACGGCAAGTTAAATCAATTCTGAGTATATTTATTGACTATGCGAATTATAATGTAGTTGCATATTTGCTGTTACAAGTGTCATACTTCTCTACGAATCCAATTTCATCACTGCCTTACATGCTCACTTATTGTCTCACTGGCAGCTTTATGTTACGCCGCTTTATTCTGCTGCTCATCGGCCTCGCTCTCACCATACCGGATGGGTTCATCCGTTCTCAAGCCGCGCCCTCGCTCATCAACAACCCTGACATTCAAATCACAACTGCGCCGCTGGATGCCGTCGCCATCAACCATAACGGAACCCTGCTCGTGAGCGGCGGGCGCGACAACATCGTGCGCTTATGGAACGCTACAGGTGAACTGCGCGGGCAAATGTTGGGACATACCGGTTGGGTTACCCGTGTAACCATGACCCACGACGGGCGCACTATCGCATCCGGCAGTCAGGATAACACGGTTCGCCTGTGGGATGCGTCTACCTTCGCCCCGCGTGCTGCCCTCACCCACCACACCGGTTCAGTCACAGGCATCGCCTTCAGTGCCGATGATCGTTTACTCGCCACCACAAGTCTCGATGGTCTGATCTGGATTGGTGAAGTATCCACCGGAAAGGAACTCGCACGGCTGACCAACTTCAACGGCGAGGTCTGGAGCGTGGCTTTTAGTGCCGATGGTCGCCGCTTGGCAACCGGCAGTGGCGACGGCACGATCTGGCTGTGGGGTTTGTACGATAACTCCGTCACACGCTTGGATGGACATGCCGGCTCAGTCACCGCCCTCGCTTTTAATGCCGATGGCACACGTCTTATCTCTAGCAGTTGGGATCGCACCGCCCGCCTCTGGGATGTCAGCCAATCTCCACCGCAGTCCAGCACCACGCTCGTCATCCTCACCGGACACTACGGCCCCTTAACTGGCGCGGGCTTTTCCACACGCGGCATCATCACCAGCAGCCTTGACGGCACTCTCCGCCTGTGGGATGCCGCCAATGGTCAACCAATCGCCACCTTACAGGGCAGCGCCACCATGCTCGGCAGTACCGCCCTCAGTGCCGATGGCAGTTGGGCAATCAGCGCCGGTATCGATGGCCTCATCGAAACGTGGAACATCACCGACCACTTGCCCGAACAAATCGCCATCCTCCCCACTGCCACCCTACCCCCTGCACCGCTCCCCACCAGCGTCCTAACCGTGTTCACACCACAGCCCTTACCCACCGCCGCTGCGCTGCCCGCCAACCCACCACCGCCAGATGCCCAGCCTTTAGCCTTACCCACCGCCGCACAATCCTCCGGCGGTACGACACTCTCTATGCCCACAGTTAACGTGTTCGTTGGCCTGACAACTTTTCCGTTAGATGGCGTAAGCTGGGCGATTGATCCGTGGGAAAAGCGCGTGGGCCATTTGCAGGGAACCGCGTGGTTTAATAGCACAGGTAACGTGGTACTCGGCGGTCACTCTGCCTATCCCAATGGCAAACCGGGCATCTTCGCCGGACTCTACCAACTCAACATTGGCGATCCGGTCATGGTCAATGTCGATGGTAGCGAACGCCGCTATGTCGTCACCGAAAAGCTGGTCGTCAATTACGAAGATCTCACTGTCGCCTACCCCAGCAGCGACAACAAGCTAACCCTCATCACCTGTGACCTGCCCTCCTACGACCCGAACACCCAGTTCTACAGTGAACGCCTCGTCGTCATCGCCCGTCCTGAATAAGGGTAACTTATGCTTTTGAACCAGAAGGTTTATTGTCGTTTCGAGCATTAATTAGCACGATATTCCCAGTATGCGTTAACACCAACCTAAACCGTGAAACTATATTTTGCTAAAAAGTCTGATTTGCCATTTCTTCTCCGGTATTTTCTCCACTACCTGTGTTTTAGAGAGGCTGCGTAGCGTAGGGTAGCGAGTGGCTTTTTTCAATTTAAGAGTACCCAAACCATTCCCTAACCATCCACCAACACTTTCCGCCGCATTTCTCCCTCAAAACCGTTAACAAATTCATCGCTTAAGAGTTACATTTTGGTCACCCTAAACACCCGATTTTCTGCTACGCTACATCTGCCTATCTTTCTTATCTTGGCAGTTAAATGTATTCTCTGTAATTAACATTCAAGATAAGGGAAGGAGATAGAAGCCCCCCGCCCCCG
>JAPUDW010000019.1 GCA_027492915.1 Bacteroidota bacterium
AGGCTCGCCAATTCGTTAATCGGTGTTGCGTCACGCCAATACTGCAAGAAGCCATCTGTTTCATAGACGAACTTGCGGAACGCCTTTCTTCCGGTCGCGGCGAGGAAGTCCATCACCTCGCGCCATTCGGGTTTCACATCATGGTCGCTCGGCTTACCTGTCACCAGCAGCACCGCGTTAATCACATGGTGCATATGCCGCCGCGCGATGTCCGCGTTACTGTAACGATAAGCAATCACTTCACCCTGCTCGGTAATCTTAATCGCCCCTTGCATCGACAGCGGCGGCTGGCTGAGAATGGCTTGATTTGTCGGGCCACCGCCACGACCAATACTGCCACCGCGCCCGTGGAACAGTTCGAGTGAAATACCCTTCGCCGTACAAACCTCAGCTAAGTCATGCTGGGCGGTATACAGGTTCCAGTTGGACGCCATATACCCGCCGTCCTTGCCGCTGTCCGAATAACCGATCATCACCTGCTGGTGATTGCCACGTACTTTCAGGTGTTTGCTGTAGGCTGCATTGGCGAACAGGGCAGTCATCACCTTCGGCGCATTTTGCAAATCGTCAATCGTTTCGAAGAGCGGCACAATGTCGATGTCATCCTCGATACCAACCTCGTGTGCCAGCAGCAGCATAGCGAGAATATCGCTCGGCTGCTGACTCATGCTGGCAATAAACGTATCAATCGACGCTTTGCCGTACTGCTTGTGTGCCTGCGCCACCATGCGCCATGTCGCGATAATCTTGTTGGTCGCGTCAGAAAACTTGAGTTCCAGCGGGAACAAGGGACGCGGATTGGCGATTTCCATCGTCAGCAGCGTTTGCTTATCCTCCTCGGAAAGCCCCTTGTAACTCTCGGTGCGCCCGTAATATTTGAAGATTTCTTCGAGCGCATTGGCGTGCATCCGTGCGTCCTCACGCACATCCAGCGGCGCGAGTGACAGGCCGAACAAACGCACCTTTTCCATCAAGCGGCTGAGCGCACCGCTGGCGGTATGCCGCCCCTTGTTGTGGCGCAAGCTGGCTTCGATCAACGCTAAATCGTCGTAGAGATCAAGACTGTTCTGATACTCGTCCCGCGCCAACCGCCCACTGATGAGGTTGATCTGCTGCCGGTAAAACTCGGTCGGGAAGCGTTCATCCAACCCACCTGCCGCCGTCACCGCTTCACGTAAATCATCCGATACCGGCACTTCGTCCGCCGATTGGGTTAGATGTTGACTCAGGAAGTTAACCTCGTCCAAGTACACCCGCCGCGCGGCCTCCTGCTGAGTGCGCAGCGTTTCCAGCGTTACATCGGGGGTTACATTCGGGTTGCCATCGCGGTCTCCACCGATCCACGACGCATAGCGCAGCAGCATCGGCAGTTCCGACCAATCGACATCAGGGTAATACTGCGTCAACACCCGACTTAAATCCTCGTACATATCCACGACTGTATCCATAATCGTCGAGGTAATGAAATACACGCCGAAATCCACTTCGTCCGCCACCGTCGCGCGTGAAGCACGGGTTGGCCGCGTCTGCCACAATTCCTCAATCTCGGCGGTAATCTCGTTCTCCACCGCCTGCTGTTCACGCGGCAGCAGCATCTGGCGGTCACGCTCGGCCATCAAGTTGGCGATGTGCTGGAGTTTAATCAACACTTCTTTACGCTTGGCTTCAGAAGGGTGCGCTGTTAGTACCAACCGGATCGAGATTTTTTCCAGCAGCGCCTTCATCCCCTCGGCGGTGAGGCCAGAAGCGTGCAGGGTATGCACCGCATCGTCAATCGACTCGCTCATGCGGCCTTCGAGTTCGCGCTGCCGCAGCACCCGAATGCGCTGTAAATCCTCGGCGATGTTGATCAATTGGAAATAGTTACCAAAGGCTTTAATCAGCACCCGCTTCTGCTCAAGGTTCAGGCTGCCGATTAATGCCGTCAGTTCAGCGGTTGCCCCTAGTTCGCCGGAACGCCGTGCCTTAGCGGTCGCCCGTACCGTCTCGACCAATTCAAATGATGCCTCGCCGTGCTGCTCGCGAATGACGTTACCCAGCAAATTCCCCAGTAACCGAATATCGTTGCTCAGGGGATTCAATATTTCGCGCGTCGCCGTTTTATCGATTTGTGACTCGTTGCCCATGAAATCTTGTTCCTATTTGAGTGGTTGTTCGGAATAGAGACATATTAACGCATCACAAAGATCAGGGAAAGGCAGTTACGTACTATCATTCCGTAGGTAACTTTGTGTGTCTCTACAACTCATTGATCTTGACGCAAATAAAAAGCGACTACCCCACGATTTACGGTGATAGTCGCTTGAAAGCGGTAGTTGACAAAGGTTATTGGATGAAACGCGGCAGGTAAAAGCTCATGTAGTCCAACCCACCCGCGTCCGCCTGTATCAATCCCTGCTGCACATCCGGCGTGGCGAGGATGACATCATACTGCGCCAACGCCAGCATGTTACCCTCATATGTCACCTGACCCCTACCATCTGTCACGTACAGAAACAAATCTTCGTTTGAACGCGGTGCTTCGATTTCGGCTTGCCCGTTCGCGTCCACAGTCGTCGCGGTCAGCCGTGCTGTAACATGCTGCTCCATCGGCGAGTCGTCACCAATCAGGCTGTAAGTCGTAGCGCTGTCGCCTCGTCGTGCTGGCAATCCTGCGCGGCTGATCTGCTGGTAGTGCGGTTGTAACCCTTGATGGTGGCGGTCAGCGATAAACCAGATTTGGATCACCCGCGCCGGTTCATCCGTCAGGTTCAGTTCTTGGTGTTCGATGTAATCGCCAGAGAACATCCGCTGCAAATCACCCTTATTCAAATCACCTTCGCCGCCGGTCGTGTCCTCATGGTGCAGTGTGCCTTCCAGCACCCACGTATAAATCTCAAGGCCGCGATGCGGATGCCACGTAAAACCATTGCGCGGGGCAATGCGCGTCATGTGTGCTGTAAGCATCCCACTCAACCGCTGCAACGGACTCCACCCACCGACTGCAAAGTGCGAATGCAGCCAATGAATCGGGTGCATCGTCGGGAAGGTATCTGCCGAAAAATGTTGGAAGGCGGTATAGCGGGCGAAACCCGGTTGAATAAGCGTTTGTTGCAAGGGGAAGGCTGCCATGAGAGACGTTCCTCTAAAATAAACAGAAGGGCTTACCATGATGGTAAACCCTTATTGCACCTACAGTAAATGTGTTATCAGCCGGGCGCTTACATTAAATCCGTTAACGTGGTTAAACAGGGCGGGTATGAACCTACCCCGTTACAATATCCTCAAACTTAGGCAGGAGCGCCTTCGGTCACCTTAATGGCTTCGACATCCAGCTCAATGCTGATGTCCTTGCTCACCAGCCAACCGCCTGCTTCCAGCGCCATGTTCCAGTTCAGGCCGAAGTCTTCACGGTTAATCTTGGTCTTGCCGTTGAAGCCCGCGACGGTCGTGCCGAAGGGTGACTGACCTTGACCAAGGAATTCAGCATCCAGAACGACCGACTTGGTTACGCCCTTGATGGTCAGGTCGCCGGTGATCTTGGCTTCGCTGCTGCCAGCCTTGCCTTCGACCTTGGTGCTCTTGAAGGTGATGGTCGGGAACTTCTCGATGTCCAAGAAGTCGGGGCTTTTCAGATGGCCGTCGCGTTGTTCGTTGCCGGTCGAGCTCATCGAAGTGGTGTCGATGACGGCTTCAACCGAAGCAGCCGACGGGTTGGCCGGATCAAAATTGATGCTGCCGGTAATATTGCTGAAGTTACCGCGAACGGTGGTAATCATCATGTGGCGAGCAGAAAAATTTGCTTGTGCGTGTGTGGTGTCGATATTCCAGAGAGCCATTTGTGTATTCCTCATTAGTCGTGTTAAGTGGACTGTAGTCCGTTTACGAAAACAAGGTTACTACGTTATTGATGGCTTGTCCATAAGAAAATTGTTAGAGATGGACT
>JAPUDW010000020.1:0-19089 GCA_027492915.1 Bacteroidota bacterium
GGTTTTAAGCCAGTTGATAAACGTCACTTCCCAACTGGAGTCATTCACCCACGCCGTTAATTCGGATACATTGTCGGTTGGTGCATACGTTTCGATATTGGCGATTTTACGGAAATCGTTGACCGCATGTGACGCATTTCCCGCGCTGCCACCCACTCCCAATATGAATAATCGTCCGCCAACATTTTTCACAGTTTGCAGGATGTCAATCGCCCGTTGAATGCTGGGTTGATCGATTTCGGTAGCAATCTGCTGTGTTTCTTCGAGAAACTTTTTGACATAATTGGTCGTGGTGGTCATCGCGTCACCCTGCCTATGTTAAGGCAATAATATATGGTAGATTCTAATATTCGACATCCAGATTTAGAGATCTACATATGCTCATAGATAAAATTTTCATCATGCTCAGCGCATTTGTTTTGCTGTCTGCTGTTGGTTTTGGGCCAACCATGATGTTAACGGCCAGCCGTTATAAGCGCCGCCTACTGCTCGGCCTCGCGCTTTCCCCGGCGGTTGGGATAATTATTATAGCATTTTTGTTGTACATCCTTTTCCTGTTGGATGTCCCCCTGCGTATTACCGTGTTTCCCGTGACGTTTGCTGGCATTATCCTTAGTCTGGTGACTGTGGTTTTGGACTGGCGCGCTCGCCCAGCCGATTATTCCGGCGCTTTAACCGGTGTCGCCCGTTGGAAACTGGCCGCTGTGGTCGTGACATGGTTCGGCGCTTTACTACTGCTGCTGCTACCTCCTATCCTCGGAGGGGAATCCTTCCAATACTATCAAAGTAACACCTATGACGCGACCAATTATGTCTCGATGGCTTTTTTTGGGATGGACTTCCCCGCGAGCTATGTCGCGAACCCGCCTTATTATCAAGAAGCTGTTCAGCATAACCCCGGCCTCGTAGTTTCGATGACCGGCTTTGCCAATCTTCGCCCGTCAGTATCCCATCTGCTCGCGTGGGAGTCGTTGTTATTTCAGCAATCACCGGTCACGCTGTATTTCTTTCATAAGCTGTTGAGTTTGCTAACCACGATGGGGGTTGCCATCGCCATCGGTTATCAGCTTGGGTTACGCTGGTGGCAGCGCCTAGCCCTGATGCTGGTGTCCTCGGTGGGTTTCTGGGTCATTTATGTCGTTGATATAGATGCCCTGAGCCATATCTTCGCTATACCACTTGGCCTGCTCGTGGTTTTCGCGTTCATCCAATTCGAATATGAGGGACGGAACCGGCTTTTTTCGCGTGCCCGTTGGTTACTAGCGTTGAGTTTGGCAGGGCTGTTTTGCTTCTACCCTGAAATTTTCCTGCCGTTTGCTGCCGCGCTGGCACTATATTACGTTCATGAATTCATCTTAGTCCCATCCCGCGCCCTGCTTAAAATCATTCTGATGCATACATTGACGCTGATCATGTTTGTGCTGCTCTTAAATATCATTCTGATTCCCAATATCAATTTTGCTTTGGGGCAGTACCAGTTTGCGGCGAATGACGGTTTGCTTGAAATCGCCTCGCAGTTCTTTCACTGGCTGTTCTTCGACCACGGCGCGTTGCTCAACGGTTTATGGGGCTTATACTATTTCTACCCCTCGTCACAAGAAGCATTTTTGATCGAAATCCTGAAGGCCGCTTTCATCCTCATCATGTTTGTCATCATGGCGGCGATTATCGGTACCGGCATTTTAAGAAGCCTGACGACCGATAAGGCTAAGCCAGAAAACCGTTTATTGGCGATGTTAATTGGCGTTTATTGGGGCGGTGGGCTGCTGCTTTACCTGCTGGGTAATGATTGGGTGGCGGGAAAAACGATTGCGATGGGTGCGCCTTTTATGGTGATCGGCGCATTCTTCTTTTTTGGCGATTATTTCTCGCATAAAAGTTTAGCCAATGGCTTGCTAAAGTTTGGTTTAGCCGTCTGGGTGTTGGCACAGGTCTTGGTACTGCCAATCCAAGCCTTAGCCGCGCTTGATAATTCATGGCTCCCTTATACTGTTTACCTTTCAAACCCCGCCTTTCCCAAAGTGATTATGCCGGTTGTAGACCGACTTCGCGCCGAAGATGCTCATCTTATCGGTGTCGAATTTACTGACCCCAAACCGCCTGTCTCGTTCGCTTTTCTGATGCAACTTCGGTATTTAAAACCAGTGTGGTTCGGTGATGGCATACCCTCCTATTATGACCAAACGATGTATGACCCCAACCAATTTGAGTGGTGGATGAACACCAATGACATTCCCGACTACTTAGTCTTGTCGGATAAACGAGATTATTTACAACCCTTAGGGCTGGGGCAAAACCTCATACAAGTTCCTTCAGAAACCATGTTTGGCCCACCGGGTTATATCACTGCTTATGCAGTTCAGCCGGATGTATATGAACAAGCGCTTTACCGTGCCGATATTTTAAATCCTGACCTTCCTTCCTCGCCTGTGGTTCGTGGCATGGATCCTATCTTTCTTGCGCGTGACCACTTTGTCCGATGGATGAAAAAGGACACGAATGAACTGCGTTTTATCGCCAGTATGCCGCAGTCACTTGGGGTCTATATGGAATATAGGGATAGTTATACTGGCGAGATGAGCGTCAAGTTTAATGATTTACTGGTAACTCAGATCCCCATGACCACCTCCTCCCAAACCCGATCTACCAGCATGTGTATGATGACAAAAAGTGGTAGCAACACCCTGCAATTTACCCATTCCGTAGAAACAACTCAACAGCCTGACGAAAAGAAGGTGCTTGTTGAAAAACTACTTTTCGTCCCTGTTAGTTCGCTGGATGTGGGCAGCATTGGTGACGCTCGTCAAATAGTCAGCGGTTGGGAGCTTCAGGAAAATTGGGGCGAAGAAAATATACGTTGGGCACAACAGAATGCCGAAATCCAACTGATGACTTGCGAAGCATCCAGTGGTCAATCACTTCATTTTCGGGCATTCATGCCTGAAGAACTCCCCGCGCAAACGGTTACTGTACGCATCAATGGAACCGAAATTGGCGGCGTGGAATTAAGCGCAGGCTGGAACGAATATACGCTGGGTATTCCTGCTGAAGTTCTACAAACACCGGGTTTACAAACGATTGAACTGCGCCACAGCGACACTTTTACGCCAGACAACCGTTCACTTTCCGCCGCCTATGACCGATTCTGGTTCGAGGTGGATTAGGGTGCAAGTTCGGTAAGCGCTTCCAGCCCACCTGCTGAAGCTGCCTATATTTTAGACGACGGTTTCTAATCAGTTTGGCGCATCAGAATTGAAGTACAAATAATCAATCGACAGGCTGGTATTTCGTGTTTATCTCACCGGGGAAATCTCGCCCGACATCAGCATAGATGATTGCTGAATCTTATTTATGTGCCGCACCTTCCAAGATATGCGTCCGTATCGCAATCGCAATTGCCTTCGTCCGGCTTCTCGTATCTAGCTTGGTTAAGATGTTGCCCACATGAGCCTTAACGGTTGATTGGCTCACGACCAAACGGTCGGCAATTTCACGGTTATTCAAGCCCTCTACGACAAAGGCTAGAACTCTGAGTTCCTGCTTCGATAAGTTAAAGCCAACTTTGTTGGGTCGGATAATGCCTGAAAGTAAGACGTTAGTCGCCTCAGTGGCTAAAGTGGGGTCGCCACGGTGAGCAGCGATTACGGCATTTACCACATCATCAATTGAACCTGATTTGAGGATATAACTGAGTGCGCCTGCTTTGAGCATATCAGTAATTTGGCTTTCATCAGATGTGCTGCTCAAGGCGACAATCTGGATAAAGGGGTATTTATCGTGTATTTGCTTGGTCGCTTCTACCCCGCTGATATGTGGCATCAAAACATCCATCAGGATGACATCCGGTTGGACTGCGGCGCATAATGCGAGCAGCATTCGTGCATCGCCAAGTTGCCCCACAACTTCCATCTGGGCAAATGATTGAAGTAAAACCGTCAAACCGTGACGTACCATGTCATGGTCATCAACAATTAAAACCCTGATCTTCGCTTGTCCGTTCATAGTCAACGTGCCTTGTTAAAAACTCTACATGAATCATTTTACAAGTATTGCGAATAACCTTAACATGACAAAGGTATACTGTGTCAGCCCTTATAGCACTATGCATGAATAGGAAACTCAAACATCGATTTTTCAATTTTCGACTATAGCGCTTTTTAATATTGCATTAGCTAATTGTCAAATATATTGATTAGATTTTTTTGGAATAACAAATTGTAATATAAGGGGAAAAGAAGGGTAAGCAGCATACGAAAGTGCTAAATGGGAGAGCATTTTATTAAAACTGGTTTATTTAGATTTGTAAAAGTTAGCTGTGGACTTAATTAATAGTGATTCTCAAGTTTCTTTGCACGATTCATACGTTAGAATTAGTTTGTAAAAGTTTACCTAAAATTTCATAATCGACATCTTTTGTTGGTCGAAGGCAGAAATCATGAAGTCATCGCAGTCAATTATGCCTAACAGCCTATTTTCGTTGCATAAACGTGGGCAGATTCTTGTCTTGCTCATGTTAACCCTCAGCATTTTCTCATTTTCCTCATCGGTCGAGGCGCAAACAAACCCTTTGCGCATCCGCAAAACGATAGTCGGGAATCTAACGACTGTTCAGACCGGGCAAGTGTTTCAATATCGTATTACAGCGAGTTGTAACAACCTGACTATTACCTGCGGCGATCTGACACTTACAGATACCTTACCAGCCGGTATCACCTTTCTCGGCATAAGCGGCCCTATCGAACCGCTGCCTGCTACGGCTTCTGGTATCAAATATGTATATGATGACCCCGTTGGTTCCACCGTCATCATGCGGAATAAACGCGGCGCTGAGGTGGGTGCAGGGGATTTCACCGATGGTGAAATTATTGAATTTATAATGACGGTTCGTGTGGATAGCAGCACTCCACCCGGCGTTCTTAATAACAACCTGACCGGTGATGTGACACAGCAGGATTCAGGTGGCGATCCCGCACCCGTGATTCATTCTGCGGTTCCGGTGACGCTCTTAGCGCCTAACCCGCCCGCGCCCAACGGCTCCGACTGGACGTATACCAAAACGCAGGTAATTCCCGTTCCGCCCCAGCAGCCCACCACCGATCAGCCCACCCTCTATCAAATTAGCGTTTGTCCGGCAAGCAACGTCGGTAGAACGCCTCATACCAGCATGACCATTACCGATAATTATCCTGTCGGCGCTAATGTGCTGGATGCTGATGGTGGCGCAGTAACACCACCGCAGGTGCTTTGGACGATTCCAGATGCCGAAGTTGCCTCTGCAATGGAGAATAACACCTGTATCCAGCGCGAACTTCTGGTTGAGTATCCTTCTCCCGCTTTCACAGGAGCGATAAATCAAACCAACGCGATTGTTGTAGATGCGGCAGAATGTACCACGACCTGCGGTAACAGCAATGTCAATTTCAATATCGTGGCACCGAATATTGAGGTCAATACCTCTAAAAATATTTCGGGAAGCCCTGTTGGTATCGGCGGTACAGGCCGCTTTTTCCTCAACGTCAACCCTAATGATGGTAACGTACCAGCACCGAATCTAGTGCTATCTGAAGATATTAATGACCAACCGGGTGAGTTGATTCGTGTTACCGAAATTCAAAGCGGTCGTTGGGAAGTGCCAGAGGCTCTACAACCGTTCGTCAGCGTCCGTGCGCGGGTTGAATATGACTCGTCCGTCGGTGGGACAACGATATTAGGCACAGTCGATGGATTAACCAACGTTGTTTGGACAACCTTACCCGCACCTCCGGCTTATGTAGATGCAGTGCGATGGATTTTTGAATATGACCCCGATGGTCCCGGACCTGATCCTTTCCAACCGGGGCTACCGCTTGGGTTTATGATGCTTGAACCGCCCGAAATCATCTTTACGCCCATGTTGAACCCGCCGTTCGCCACCGAATTTACGCCGGGGGTATACCAAAACTGTGCAGTAGCGACCTTTACCGGCGGCGCAGGCACAGCATCCAACTGCATCAACTATGAGCTGGGCGATAATGTTGTCACCGGCACCAATATCGGCACCACCAAGAGTAGTCCGGGTGGTCAAACCGAATTTTCGCCGATGCAAGAATTCCCGCTTGAACTACGCCTGCGCCTTTCGGAACGTGCGCGTGTAGGTGATACGGTCGTCAATCCTTCGATTATCGATACCCTTCCCGCGCAGCTTGAATTTGTGAGTTGGGACTCGGTTACATTCGTCAATGTTACCGGCCCCATTCCATTCTTCCGGCAAACCGGCAGCACGTTACAGTGGTATTGGGCAAATGCGCCTCTTGCTGGTTCGCTGCAACCGGCGCCAGCGGGATTACCGAATACCGTCACCGCAACCGGATCGCGGGCGTTTACCATGACTGCCGATGGGCAGAATCAAGATGTGATTGTGCGTTTTACCGTGCGTATATCGCCCAGTATCAGCGACAACATCAATGACCCCACGCCTTATTCCAACGCCGGTTATTTCATTGGGCCGGGTAATCCCATTTGCGAAGATGGCACGGTTGGAACGGAAGCTAGTTTCGGTATTGATGATGGCGATGGTATTCCTGAAAATGCCTGCCGTACCACTTTTGAATTCCGTGTGCGCAAGGCATTGGCTTTAGAAGGCTTCAAGTGGATTCGTAACCCGAACTACGCTGCCAATCCGCCGCGTTTCCCGGAGTTTGCAATCCACACCGATAACACAGTGGCCTACGACACCAGCAACCCGACGACAGGGCAGGCCTGCACGAATCCGGTTAATTACTTCGAGTTCCCCACCGGCTCCAGTAATTTCTGGACGCGTTTCCCCTGCGTGGCTTTTGGCTTCCCTGAAAATCCAATCACAGCGCTGCCACCGACAGGCGCATTTACCACCGCCGCCCCCAATGACGACCAATTTGAATACCTGCTCGATGTGCGCAATGTGGGCAACGTCGTGGGGCAAGATTATTACCTATACGATGTACTGCCACACGTCGGTGACACCGGCTCCGGCGGCCCACTGAGCGAATCACCCCGTCTGTCACGCTTTGCCACCTATTTAACAGGCCCCGTGACTCCGGCTGGTTTTACCGGTGTAACAAATCCCGGCAACATTATTATTGAATACTCACAGGCTGCTAACTCCTGCCGTACAGAGGTGTTCGATGATCCGCCGCAGGGTGGTTGTACCGACGATTGGACACCGGTATTCCCCACTGCAAACCCGCGTTCGGTCACGGCTTACCGCATCCGGTTTGCCGTCAACATGCAAATTGCAGTCGGTGGACGGATGTTGTTCCGCGTGCCGATGGTGATCGCCTACAATGCTCAGTATGGCAACGCACAAATCGCTTGGAACTCGTTTGCTCATACCGCCATTAATTCGGAAAATGTCGCTGGCGGCTTCTTGCCACCTGCTGAACCACGCAAGGTCGGTATACGTGTTCCTGAACGGCTTAGTATCGGCAACCGCGTGTGGCGTGACTCGGATAACAGTGGCACGATCAATGCGCCGGATGATACGACACCCGGTATAGCTGGTGTTGTTGTCAACTTGTATGCCGACTTTAATGGCGACGGCGTTCCTGATGGCCCTGCTATTGACACCGATACGACAGATGCTAATGGCTACTACTTGTTCGATGACATCATTCCTGATGCCAACCCCAACAATAACCGTTATATCGTCGGTATCCCAGCTAGCAATTTCGCGACGGTTGCTGCCCCCCTTTATAACCTTCGTAGCAGCACGGGTCCTATTTCGACCACACCCTATAACAACCCGCCTGAAAACAATGCCGAGAGTGACGATAACGGTATTAACCCAGCAGTCCCCGGACAGGAAGTCCTGAGCGCGACAATCAACCTCTCGCTGTACAACGAACGAACCAACGAGACTGACCTGAGTGCGAATCCCGCAGACGGAGCTTTCTCTCGTGGTACGCGTGGTGAGGCCAATAACAACAGCGACCTTTCGATTGACTTCGGCTTCTTCGGCGGTGGCGATACCCCGTTCAGTATCGGCAACCGCGTCTGGTACGACGATGGTAATGATGGCGTTGGTGGTTTTAACGCAGCCCAGCGTAACAATGGCATTCAGGATGCCGGTGAACTAGGCGTAAACGGTGTTCGTGTCGAGCTTTACCGTGACGGTAATGGCAACAATAGTCCTGACCCTGCCGAATTTATCCGGTTTGACATCACAGCCGCTGGCGCAGCCGGTTCAGGGCGACCGGGGGCGGATCTGAACGGTTATTACCTGTTCGACAATCTGGATGCCGGAACCTATTTTGTGATTATCCCCGCGTCCGAATTTGGGACGAATGACCCGCTGGGTGGGTGGCACAGCAGTACATTCAATGGTACAGAAACCCTCGGTGCGATTGGTGCAACCGGTACACCGGCTACTGATCTTGATGATAATGGGGTTGAACCCGCGAGTCGCCGTCCTGACTTGAATGGCGTGGCGAGCGGCGCGATTGTTTTCGTCCGCGTTGCTCCCGGCGATCCCGGCTTAGAAGTAACGGGCGAACTCGACCTTAGCCGCGAACCCGACCCCGGCGCACCCAATAATGATCCAACCTATAACGGTGCTGGTGACATTGGCCCAACCGGCTGGGACGGGCCGAACTCCATCGGACGCTGGGCAGCAGGTACCATGACCGATGATAGCAGCAATATCGCGGTGGACTTCGGCTTCATTCCCCCGATGAGTATTGGTAACCGCGTCTGGCTGGATGACAGCAGCGACCCTGCACAGTGGTTAACCGGTGGCAGTCGCAACAACGCCTTGATTGACGCAACCGATGACGGCAACCTCACGACAGCCGGTATCCAAAATCCCGGTATCGCTGGTGTCACACTTCAGCTTTATGCCGACGAGAATAACAATAGCACGATTGACGCTGGCGACACCCTCGTGAACACCACCACGACGGCTGCCAATGGTTACTACTTATTTGATGGTCTAGCGGCTGGTAACTATCTCATCCGAATTCCATCGACGAACTTTGGCGCAGGCCAACCGCTGAACGGATTAATCAGCAGCTTGGACACGGTTGCGCAGGTCAACCCGACCAACCAGATTGATAATAATGACAACGGTATTGATAATGCTGCCCCTGCCACCAATGGCATTGTCAGCCGCCAGATTCAACTGATTTACCAGAGTGAAGCCACGGGTGAAACTGACCTCGCTCCGGCGGGAACAACGACCACCCTCCCCGGCCCACAATCACGCGGGCGCTTCGGTGAAGCCGACAATGACAGTGATCTAACAATCGACTTCGGCTTTGTGCGTCCGCCGATGAGCATCGGTAATCAGGTTTGGTTGGACGACCATCCAACCAATCAAGCCTTGCGTAACAACGGTCTATTTGACGCGGGTGAAACGGTTATCGCAGGTGTCGAAGTTGCTCTCTACCGCGATCTGGATGCGGATGGGGTCGTCGATGCGGGCGAAGACACTGGCTTCCGTGACACGACTGACGCGAACGGTTTCTACCTGTTCAGCCACTTGCCACCGGGCAGCTACATTGTCGCCATCACCGCAGCCAATTTCAACACGGGTGGCCCGCTGGAAAACATGATTAGCAGTCGCAGCGTGGCACCGAACCCGCTGGCTGCCGATAACCAGACCGACAACAATGACAACGGTGTGGATACGTTCGTCGCAGGTGTTGGGGTCATCTCCAGCCGCATTGTCCTCACCTATGGCGCAGAACCCACCACTGAAACACCGGTCAATGACCCGGCAGATGGTGTCGGCGGGCGCGGGACGCACGGCGAGCGTAATCAAGATAGCGACCTCACGGTGGACTTCGGCTTCTATGTGCCGATGAGCCTCGGCAACCGCGTTTGGTTGGATGACACGGACACTCCTGCCAACTGGAATACCACTCGTAACAATGCCGTTCTTGATTTCGTTGCCGACGACCTCGACAACCCGAATATCGCCGGTGTTCAGGGTCTTGGTGTGGCAGGCGTTACCCTGCGCCTCTACCGCGACTTGGATGCCGATGGTGTCATCGACGCGGGTGAAGATACCGGACGCACAACCACCACCAATGCCACCGGCTACTACCTGTTCGATGGTTTGCCACGCGGTAATTACATGGTTGGTGTCGAAGCCAGCAACTTCACTGCCCTTCAACCCCTGTTCGGCTTCTACAGCAGCACAAACGCGGTTGCACCGACCGACAACAACACCGATAATACCGACGATGGCACGGGCATTACGGCTACACCCACTATTCCTGACCCAACCTTCGGTATCATCAGCCCGTCGATCCTGCTAAGCTATACCAACGCGACCACCGGCCTTGAACCGCTGGATGTGGTCGAAACTGATCCCGCGCCGCAAACACAGGCCAACCGTGGCGCGAATGGCGAACTGGATGCCTTCAGCAACCTGACTATCGACTTCGGCTTCGTGCGTCCGCCGATGAGCATCGGTAATCAGGTTTGGTTGGACGACCATCCAACCAACCAGACCCTGCGGAACAACGGTATTTTTGACGCGGGTGAAAACGCGATTGCCGGTGTCGAAGTTGCGCTTTATCGTGATGCGAACACCAATGGCATCGTGGATGCGGGTGAAGATACTGGCTTCCGCGACACGACCGATGCCAACGGTTTCTACCTGTTCAGCAATTTATCACCGGGAAACTACATCGTCGCCATCACCGCAGCGAACTTCAACACGGGTGGCCCGCTGGAAAACATGATCAGCAGCCGCAGCGTGGCACCGAACCCGCTGGCTGCCGATAACCAAACCGACAACAACGACAACGGTGTGGATACCTTCGTAGCGGGTGTCGGTATCATCTCCAACACAATCAATTTGACGGTCGGCGCGGAACCCACCGCTGAAATACCAGTTAATACACCGGCTGACGGGCCAAACGGTCGCGGCACCAACGGCGAACTTGACAATAACAGTGATCTCACGGTGGACTTCGGCTTCTACGTGCCAATGAGTCTTGGCAACCGCGTCTGGCTGGACGATAGTGACAATCCCGCCAACTGGAGCATCGCTCGCGACAACGCCGTTCTCGACTTTGCCAACGACGACCTCGACAACCCGAATATCGCTGGTGTTCAGGGTCTCGGTGTGGCAGGCGTTACCCTGCGCCTCTACAACGATCTGGATGCCGATGGTGTCATTGATGCGGGTGAGGATAGCGGGCGTACCACCACGACCAACGCCACCGGTTACTACCTATTCGACGGTTTGACACGCGGTAACTACATCGTTGGTGTCGAAGCCAGCAACTTCACCGCTGGTCAACCGTTGAATGGCTTCTACAGCAGCACCAATGTGGTTGCCCCGACCGACAACAACACCGATAATACCGATGATGGTAGGGGCGCTGTCGGCACACCGAACGTCCCTGACCCGACCTTCGGTATCATTAGCCCATCAATACTCCTAAGCTACACCAATGCGACTACCGGCCTTGAACCGCTGGATGTGGTCGAAACCGACCCTACCCCGCAAACACAGGCCAACCGTGGCGCGAATGGCGAACTGGATGCCTTCAGCAACCTGACTATCGACTTCGGCTTCGCGCGCCCACCGATGAGCATCGGTAACCGCGTCTGGTTCGACGGTAATAACAACGGTCTCATCGATACGGTCGGCACAACCGATGACTACGTACAAGGGGGTGCTGTGGCTCCGGGTATTCCGGGTGTCACCGTCCGCTTGTTCCTTGATGCTGATGCCAATGGCGTACCGGATTCGCCGACACCGGTCGTACCGGATGTGGTGACCGACGCGAATGGGCATTATCTATTCGTAAACGTGCCACCGGGTAATTACGTGGTCGCCCTGCCGAATGCCAACTTTACCGCTGGGCAACCACTGGCGGGGTTAATCAGCAGCACGGGTAACTCTGGTGATAATCAGGTAGATAGTGACGATAACGGTATTGACCTGCTCGATGCCACCTACGGCTTGTTGTCGCCCTCGATCACCCTATCACCCACCACTGAGCCAGTCGGCGAAACTGACCTCTCAGCAGCCGGCAACGGTGCAGGCATCGACGATAATAATGGCGAAATGACCATCGACTTTGGCCTGTACCTGCCCATGAGCATCGGCAATCGCTTGTGGTTCGACACCAATGCCAACAGCCTCTTGGATGGAGGCGAATCTGGCGTTCCCGCTGGCGTACCCCTTGGCCTGTACCGTGATGACAACAACGACGACGTGCCCGATGGTCCGGCAATCGTCACCACCACCACTGATGCGAACGGCTACTATCTGTTTGACGGCTTGGGCATCGGTCGCTACATCGTCATCGTGGAACAGGCTGCTTTCCAACCCGGCGGTATCCTGCAAAACTACATCAGCTCGACGGGCGAAGATACAACCGATAACACCGATCAAAACGACAACGGTGTGAATAACCCAACGCCTGCGGTTGGCGGTATTCGCAGCAATGTCATCACACTCGCGGTGAATAACGCCCCCACGACCGAAACTGACCTTGGGCCGGGCGGAAATGGTTCGAACGGCGAAACCAACAATAACAGTAATCTGACGGTTGACTTCGGCTTTGTGAACGCTGTCGAGTTGAGCCTCGGTAATCTTGTCTGGATCGATAACGGCGGCACGGGTTCTGGTACGGCGCGTGACGGTATCCGCAACGGTGATGAACTGCCCGTTGCCAACGTCGTGGTCAATCTGTATCTGGATCTCGACTCCAATGGTATCCCTGACGACCTCGGTGCGCCGGGGCCAGCCGATGACATCGTGGACACCGATACCACCGATGCGAACGGGCATTACCTGTTTGACGCTCTGAGCGCGGGTAACTACATCGTTGAACTGGCAGCATCGAATTTCGCTGTGGGTGCTGTGTTGGATGGTTACGGAAGTACCTTAACCGCCACCGTCCCTGACCTGAATAATAATGACTACGGCATCGACACACCTGACACCCTTACCGGTATCCGCAGCGGTACGGTTGTCTTAGCCGTGAATAGCGAACCAACCGGTGATACCGACCCTGTAAATACGAAGGGCTACGGCGCGAGCAACATCGACCCCAACGGTAACATGACTGTCGATTTTGGTGTTTATCGCCCGATGAGCATCGGCAATCGCGTCTGGTTTGATACCAATGAGAACGGCACCATCAACCCCGGTGAACCCGGTATTGCAGGCGTAACGGTTGAACTGCGTGTCGATACCAACAACAACGGCACGTTTGAACCGCTTACCGACCTGTTGGTGACGACCCCCGGTGTAACCGCCACCGATGTGACCGACGTGAACGGCTACTATCTGTTTAGTAACCTGCTCCCCGGCACCTACTTCGTTTATATCCCGCCGTCGGAGTTTGCGGGCGTGCTGGCTGGCTACGAAAGCACCACTGATAATGTAGGCGGTATCGCGGCAGACAACAACGACAATGGCGTGTCAGATGGCGGCACGGGCATCGTCAGCAATCCAGTAACGCTGACGGAAAATAACGCGCCAACCAATGAAACTGACTTCAGCAACAATGCTGCTGTCGATGGCCCGCGTTTCATCGGTCTCAATGGCGAAAACAACAGCAACAGCAATGTCTCGATTGACTTTGGCTTCACCTCGGTGACGACACCCATGAGTCTCGGTAACCGTGTCTGGTCGGACAATAACAACAACGGCCTGATTGACGCAGGTGACGACTACGACACAGCCACCGCTGGCGACCAACCGGGTGTACCGGGTGTTGTCGTCAATCTCTATGTCGATAGCAACTCGGATGGTGTGCCGGATGGCGCTATCCTCCGCACCGACACGACCGATGCCAACGGTTACTACCTGTTCGGCAACCTGCCACCGGGTAATTACGTGGTGCAAATCGCGCCGGTCAACTTCCAAACCGGAGGCGTGCTGCGCGGGTTGTTCAGCAGCACCGGTGTGAACAACGACCAGATTACCGACATCAACGACAACGGTATCGACAATCCCAACCCCGCCTCGACAGGTGTCTTGAGCGCCACCATTTCACTCGTTCCGGCTGCCATGCCGCTTGGTGAAACGGATCTAAGCGGCAACCCTGCCGATGGGCCGGATTCGCGCGGTACCAATAGCGAAACCGATGCGAATTCCAACCTGACCATCGACTTCGGCTTTACCCGCCGCTTCGACTGGGGCGATGCGCCCGACAGCTACGGCACGACCAACGGTGCGGGTGGCCCAAGTCATGCGGTCATCAGTACCATCTTCATGGGTAATATTGAAGATACCGAGGCAGATGGTCAGCCCAGCCCCGCCGCTGACGGTGACGATACGAACAATTCCAACAACTTGGGTGATGACGAAGACGGTGTGACTATTCCGGTCGCGGTGGCAGGTACCAACCTCAACGTCGAGGTCAGGGTATTCAACAATACCGGTTCACCGGCAGTCGTAACCGGATGGATCGACTTCAATGGTAACGGAACCTTCGAACCTGCCGAAGCTGCTACCATCAACGTGCCATCTTCTCCGGTTGCATACAACGTCACACTGGTGTTTGCGGTTCCTGCTACAGCCGACGTCGACACCGGCGGACAAACTTATGGGCGCTTCCGCCTGACCACCGACCCGACCATTACCACCAGTACCCCCGGTGGGCTGGCGAGTAACGGTGAAGTTGAAGACTATCTCATAACGATCAATCCCCCCGGCGTTTCAGTCACCAAGAACGATGGTGCGAACGCGATTGTCGTCGGGCAAACGACCACCTACACCATCACCATCCAGTACAGTGGTTTGGCTGGTATCACGCGCATCGTCAACGACACCACCAATCCAGCTAACGCCTTTGATCCGGCAACCATTACATGGACGTGCGATGCGAACGGACAGGCAAGCTGCGTCACTGGACAACCGCTCGGCACCGACATCGCTACCGATACGGACGCGGTAACGCCGCCCGTCGCCGGTTTGATAACCGCGCAAAGTATCGATCTTGAGCAGGGCGGTCAAATCGTCTACAGTCTAACCGGAACCCTGATTGCCGACTACAATACGGTTTTCCCCGGTGTGCCGAATATTGTCAACACTGTCTCGCTGGACTCAGGCGAAACCGCGACCGATACCAACGGTGTCATCTTCGACCCGCCCTTTGGTATCAAGACGGGTACCGTGTTGAACGATACAACCATTCGGTGGACGATGGTCTGGTTCAATACCCGTCTGATGCAGGCTGCCACGATTACCGATCTGTTAGATCCGTCGCAGACTAATCCGACCAACCTGTCGTGTACACCATACGGTACGACGAGCACCAACCGCTGCGAAATTCTGGGCGGCAATACGATCCTCTGGGAAGGCATCATGGGCGATGGTACCGATCCCACCGACCGTGCAAATAATCGCTTGGAAATCACGTTCGAGGTAACAGTTTCCGGCACGGGTAGTTATAGTAACGCGGCAACCATTACGACCGCAGGTGGCGATACGTTCCCGACAAACGCCACGGTTGTCATCGGTTCAGGTGCCGTGACCCCCGTACCGGGTGGTGGAACGGGCGGCGCTACGAATGGTGCAGGTGATGCGTTGAAACCAACCATTACCAAGACGGTCGATCAGGAATTCTCATCCCGTGGCGGCACAGTAACGTGGACTATTCAGGTCATCAATCCGCATAATCAGCCGATTTCAAGTGTCGCGGTCAATGATACGATGCCTGCTGATCTGGAAATCTTGTCCACCAGTACCACTAACGGCACCGTTACGGTTGTCGGGCAGTTCATCACGGTCAATATCCCAACGCTAAACCCGTTGGAAACGGTGACGATCACAGTGACGACCCGTGTCAGTAAAAATACGACCGCCACCGAATTCGCTAATTTTGCCGACCTGTTCACAGCACAAAATGGCAAAATTGATACAGCCGGCGCGATGTTCAAGATGGTAGGCGCACTTCCAGCTACCGGTGAAGTGCCGCTCCAGCGTGAAATTGCCCGTGCCTTACTCCTGACGCTGGCTCCCGCGCTGGTCGTCGGGGGTATCAGCCTCGTGGTTTACCGACGCCGCATGGCGCACCGCTAAACCTTACGCCTTACAATAAAAAGCGTCCGTACCTCTTGAGGCCGGACGCTTTTTATTTGATTCTCGTGCAGTTACCCGCTAACGATGTAGGGAGGAATCGTGGATTACACGCGCCCTACCGCCGCTGTTTCACAAGGTAGAAGCTCAATGCCAGCGACAGAATGAGAACTGCACCCTTAATCACATCTTGGAAATACCACGCGAGGTTCATCATCGTCAGCCCGTTGAGCATAATCCCGACGAACAACGCGCCCATCATCGTGCCGAACACGTTAGGCCGCCGTGCCTTGAGTACCGCGAATCCGAAGTACGTCGCCGCCACGCTGTCTAGCAGGTACGGCTCACCCGCTTTAACCGCGCCGGAACCCACCCGCGATGCCAGCACGATACCGCCCAATGTTGCCAGTATCGCGCTTAATACATACGCAGCAGTACGAATGCGGTTCACTGGAATGCCGGACAACCGCGCTGCTTCCAAGTTACCACCCACCGCGTAAAACATGCGTCCCCAGCGCGTGTATTGCAAGAAGATATGGAAGATAATCACGATAATCAGCGTGACGATCACCGCAACAGGGATACCGTCAAACTGCTCGGTTTTAAAGATCGACTCTTGCCCGATGGTGAGGAAGATTTTGGGGATTTCGCCCTTAGTCAGTGCGCCCGTCGTGTCCCACGGGTTCGCCATACCTTTATAGATCGAGTTGCCCATCGAGATCACCAACTGCAAACCTTGAATGAGGTACAACATACCGAGTGTCGCCAGTAGGTCAGGGATGCGCAGCTTGATAATCAGAAAGGCGTTGATCAGCCCAACCACAATGCCTGCCACCAGCGCTACCGCAATCGCCACATACCACGGGGTTTGCCAGATAACCATCAGCGCTGTCGAAATCATAACCGATAGCCCCGTGACCGAGCCGACCGACACATCAAAGCCGCCAACTGAAACCGACAGCGTGACACCAATCGCTACGATCATCAGGATGGAAACCGCCCGCGCGATCAGCAGGAAGTTATCGACCGAGAAAAACGCGGTCGTGCGCTGCGAAAAGAAAATGATGAGCAGGCCGATGGCAATCAACATGCCATAGGTGACCAGAAAGTTAAGCAGCCGTGTGCCGAAAGTTTCCGGTGCAGCAGGGATAATTTGTGTAGCGGTCGGTTGTGATGATATATCGTTCACGGGCAGTTCTTTCCAAAGCTAAAGGTCTTACAACGCAATTGGGAGGCGGGTTCCGGTGGCATATTCCAGCACAGTAGTGCGGTCAAGCGTGTCGCCGCTCAGTTCCGCCACGATTTTGCCATCGCGCATCACCAGCACACGGTCAGCCAACCCCAGCACCTCATCAATATCCGACGACGCATAAATCACCGCGCTGGTTTTGCTTTGTTCACGGGCGAGTGCATAAACATCCCGCTTGGCACGCACGTCGATACCCTGCGTCGCCTCGTCGAACATCATCACGCGCGGTGTACCGCCCGACCATTTGCCAATGGCGACTTTTTGCTGGTTGCCGCCGCTCAAATCCCGCACTAGTTTGTCCGTTTCCGCTGGGGTGACGCCCAGTTGTTGGATGATGTTTCGGGCATGGCTTTGTTCGCGGCGCTGCTGCATCAACCCGCCGACCCACGAAAACTGTGAGAGGAAGGGTAGGCTGAGGTTTTGCTGTACCGAATTTTCGACCAGCACCCCCTGTGAACGCCGTTCTTCCGGCACGAGGTAGATACCATGCTGCACCGCGCGTGTCGGGCTGGTCAAGCGTACCAGTTTGCCATCCACGCTGATTTCGCCGGAGGCAATGGAGTCGGCGCCGAAAAGTGCTTTTAAGAGTTCGGTCTTACCCGCACCAACCAACCCCGCGATTCCCAAAATCTCGCCCTTGTAGGCTGTCAGGCTGATGTCGTGCAGCGTGTCGTTGTTGAGGTGGCGTACTGTGAGAACCGCATCCTGAACTGCTTGCGTATGCTTAGGCGGGAAGATCTCATCAATCGGAATGCCGAGCATCGCCTCAGTCACGCTGGTGTTGTCCACGGTTGCAGTCGGGAATTCTGCCACCTTACGTCCGCTGCGCAGTACTACAATCTCATCCGCAATATCGCGGACTTCACCGAGGCGGTGCGAAATATAAATGATGCCTACGCCGCGTTGTTTAAGCTCGCGGATGACCGTAAACAAACGCTCAATTTCTCGCATACCGAGGGCAGTCGTCGGCTCATCAAAGATCAGGTAGCGTACATTTTGTGATACCGCACGGGCGATAAGCAGCATTTGCTTCTCGTGCAGCACCAGATCCTCAACCCGTTTTCGCACATCAAAACGCAGGCCAACCGTCTGCAAAATCTGCTCGGCTTGGCGGTGCAGCGCTGCCCAATTGACGAAAACGCCGCTGCTGGCCTGTGCCAACTGCTCGATCAACACATTCTCTGTCACCGTCAGCGATGGGATTAGTGCCGTATCGACTTCTTGGTAAACCGCTTCGATGCCGAACGCTTTGGCGATATGCGGCGATTTCAGAGCCACGGTCTGCCCATCAATCTGCACCTGTCCTTCATACTCGTCATAGTAACCGGTCAGGATTTTGATGAGCGTGCTTTTACCGGCACCATTAGCACCGACAAGTGCGATGACTCTGCCCTTCGGCACTTGCAGGCTGACGTTTTGCAGGGCGACGACACCGGGGAAGGTTTTGCCTAAACCCGTGGCGATAAGAGAGTCAGTCACAAATTTTGCTCCAATACAAAACGATGAGAAACGGGATTGTACCCACTTCTCATCGCTTAACGAACGGGGGCTTTATACCATTACTGGTTTTCGAGCAGCAGACGATATGTCCACGGATACCAGTACAACGGGCTTTCACCAAGTTCGGGCAGCACGGCGACCAGCTCATCCATGTTGGTGACGTTGTTCTCCACGAGGAAGTCACGGGTAATCAAGGTTGGTTCGACCAACACATACTTGTTGACCGTTTCACCAGCCAGCAGCGATACAGCCGTGCGAACCGCCAAACGACCGACATTGTACGAGTCGGTGCCGACCGTAGCTTTCCACGGGCTGCCTTCAGCGATAATCA
>JAPUDW010000020.1:19189-29558 GCA_027492915.1 Bacteroidota bacterium
CTTCAGCCAGTGCCTTTTCGATCAGCGGTTGCAGCGTATCGGTCTTGCCGTGGTCGATGATGATGGCATCCGGTTTCTGCTGGATCGCCGTTTCGAGGTTGGTAGCGTGTAGTGCGTCGTCACCACGGGCGTTGGATTCGAGTAGTTCGATACCCAACTGTGCGGCTTGCGACTGTGCGCCAGCTAAATAACGGGCGAAGAATTCACCATCAGCCAACTGGCGGACGAGGGCGATACGCGGCTTCTTACCGTCAGCGAAGGCATCCGGCAGCACCGCGTCAGCGAATTGGCTCAGGTCAGCCGGAATAACGCTGGCGGGTTCGGTGCTAACACTGCTGGCGGCGATGGCGGGCAGGCTTGCACCATTGGCGGCCAAAACGGCTTCAGTCCACGGGTACCAGTGCAGCGGGCTTTCACCAAGTTCGGGCAGCACGGCGACCAGTTCATCCATGTTGGTGACGTTGTTCTCAATCAGGAAGTCACGGGTAATCAGCGTCGGCTCAACGAGGATATACTTGTTGACCGTTTCACCACCGATCAACGCGGCGGCAGTACGAACAGCCAACCGTCCGACGTTGTACGAGTCGGTGCCGACCGTAGCTTTCCACGGGCTGCCTTCAGCGATAATCAGTTGAATATCCTCATTGGCAATATCAACACCGTAGATGCTGATGTCGTCCGCCTTGCCAGCCTGTGTGACAGCGCGTAAAGCACCTTTGGCGAATTCGTCATACGTGGCGACGATCACATTGGTGTCGGGGTTTTCGGCCAGCGCCGCTTCAACGCGGGTTTGGGTATCGGCAGCCGTCGAACTGGTCACAGCGCCGGTCTTGGCGACTTCTACCAAACCGGGGTAGCGCCATTTGAACGTCTGCCAGATACGGTCACGTTTATCCAGCGGGGCGAAACCGTTGACATTGGCGTACAGTACATTGGCATTACCGCCCGTTTGTACTGCCACATAACGCGACAGCGTGAAACCGATTTGCAGGTCATCCTGTTCAATTTCCGGCACGGCGGGGTTGTTCACCACGAGGTCAAAGGTCACAACCTTGATGCCTTCAGCCAGTGCCTTTTCGATCAGCGGTTGCAGCGTATCGGTCTTGCCGTGGTCAATGATGATCGCATCCGGCTTCTGCTGAATAGCTGTTTCGAGGTTGGTGGCGTGTAAAGCATCATCACCACGGGCGTTCGATTCAAGTAGGTCGATGCCAAGTTCGGCGGCTTGCGATTGTGCGCCAGCTAAATAACGGGCGAAAAATTCACCATCGGCCAACTGGCGGACGAGGGCGACCTTGGGACGGTTGCCATTGGCGAAAGCGGCTGGAACAGCGTCAGCCTGTGCATATACAGGCACGACAGCCGAGGCTAACAATAACAACAGCACGACGAAGAACGAATGGAGACGGGTGGGCTTAGACAAGATATTTCCTTTGCCGGAAGGCATAAACAAACGGGATGGCTGAGTGATGAACGCTGAAGTGCGGTTAGAGTTGGCTATATAGTTGACACATAAAAACCCCTTTAGAAATACAACAAAAAACCCCGGCACTACGGCACGGGGCTTGTTCATCAATGTACGTTCGTGTGTTAGAACGATGCTTGTGGCGAGCAGCCGAAATCCGCAGTACGTGCATGGGTTGCACGACACATATGACAACAGGGCATACACATCATATGGGCGAAGTTCACAAACAGCATCTTTCTAAATTTGGTTGCAGATCGGTAATGTACATCAAGCGGGAAAAGCCGTCAAGGGATTGGGGGAAATTGGTTATAAGAGGGAGATTTTTAACCATCAAAGAATGCCAAAAACAGGGCGAAAATCGACTTTAGGGTACCTGTTTTACAGGCAATAACAGGCAGCGTGAGCCGTTGTGAACCTGATTTATGAAGGCGCAGTTGGTTTCCCCAAACCGTTTTCAAACCTGTTTATAAACCGGCACCTTGACTAATATCCCCCTCTATCCAAGCCAGCACCATATTTCAACGCGCTCATGCCAGAGGTGAATAGAGAATGTTCGGTTCCGGTGGTATTAGGCCAGCGAGCCAAAGGTTAACAGCCAGTCGAAGTTGGTCATGCTCTGCGCTGAAAGTGCGGAGTAACTCCAATTCTTCGTACTGCCGGAGCGAGAGGGCAGCGTTTTGAGGGCTTCAGCCGCGATACCGCGCCCCCGATGCGTTGGGAGCAGTGTTACCGGCACTTCCGTATCGGTTAATAGGGCTTCCAGTGTATCCGCTTCGGCTTGCGCAATGCCGTTCTCCGGTGACGTACCTACCGCCGAGGCGATCACCGCATAACCGGTGCCGAACAGCACGTCCAGATGCGCACCAACCGGCCACCAATGCACCTGCTCATCACCAAACTGCCATTCCACTTTGCTCCGCTGCAAGTGCGTGTTGTGCGCGAAAAGCAGTACCTTACCGCGTGGTTGCTCTTGTGCGGCGATATAGGATACGTTGTCCGCCATCATCGCGTCACGAATACCCAGCAGTCGCCCCTGCCGGTCACTGGCTGCCTTGGACAAAACAGCGTGATAATTCAACAACTGGCGTGCTTCAGCCGCATGATGCATGGCCTCCAACAGCCGTTCCATGCCCTGCACGGCAGCAAACTCCGGTCGGCGTTCATTCAGATCTGAAATGAGATTTTCCGTAGCAATTCGCAGCGCCGCTGCGTTGGGCGATAGCCCGATTCCTAGCTCTGGCTTCATGGCGATTTCGGGATTATCCCACAGCCCATCGTCGCCCAGCAGTGGCTCAATCTGGTCGCGGTGTCTATCAGCGGCGGCACTGTCGATGGACGCGAGATAATCCAGCACGAAGTATAGAAGTTGGCGCGGACTGTCGGTAGACATATCGGTTGGCGCATCGAAGCCGTAAAAGTGAATTTTGTTCGTCTCGGTTAGCTTGGCGTTATACTGCTGCATCCACGCCGCTAACTCCCGATTACCCGCGAACCGCCCGAACCCGTGGCTGAATCCGCTATCCTGTATCGCCTCATAAGAAGCTGAACTCCGCCCTGTCACATAGTCATTCACCGCCCGTGACCTTGGAAAGCTGCTCTCGATAGCGATAGCACCGTAACCGTGCTGCTCCACCAGCCGCCGAAACAAGCGGTTACGGAACTGCAAAATCGCTTCCCCGCCGTGCAGGGCTTCTCCCATCCCCAACAGCGCAACCGAATCGCCTAGCTTGGCAACCAAGTGGTCGATGCGTTCATTAAAAGCCGTATCAGATTGCATATCAATCGGCAGCGCCTCATTACGAATCCAATGTTCGATACTCAGCATTTCAGTGACTGTCATAAACCTCTACCTCTCTCCTATCGAACAAGCCGCTCATCCAACATTTAGCGGCGGTTGTTGTACTTGCTCACAGCCATCCCGTAGGCCGCATCCAGCAGCGGTCGCACGGTCGCCTCAAGGGTCGCGTCACTTGGGTTCAGCACACAAACCCAGTACATCTTGCCGTAGACCGGATGCGGCATGACTTGATCCAGTGCTGTGTAGTCGTAGCCGCTGAACGTCGCTTCGCCGTCAACATCCTCCTTATCACCTGACGGCTTGCTTGAGCCAAACCGTGTTTGAAATATCGCCTTACTAACGCCGATGTTCAACCGGTAGATCGACGGGCGATTCAGCTTAGAAAAGGTGTCGTTGGTATCACCCGTCAGGAGAGTTGCCCACGGGAACATGTGATCCGGCGGGATGTTGGGGTCGGGGTTGTAGAAGAAAAAGTGGTCACCGTCCTTCGTCACCACGTCAACACCCGCAAACGTCTCGGTGATATAGCGGCTCATTTCAGCTTCATTCATAGGGACTTATACCTCGTTATACTGAACACATATCTCTATTGTAAAACCCTAGTGTGCCCAGAGAGGGTTTGAAGGATGCCTTAGTCGGGGCGGTTGGCAATTTCACGGACGAGCGCCACCAATCGCCCCGCGACCGCTTCTTGTTCGGTGAGCGTGCTGAGCCAGTGATCTGCGACCACATACACATCGTCGTCCGGTCGTGGCGTATCCAGCGTGTGGCGCACATCCACCAGTTCACCCTGATCAAGCTGGATCAGCATTCGCAAGATAGCCATCTGGCTGTAACCCGCCTGCGCCAACGCCCGAATCACCCGCAAGCGCTGAAGAGCCACAGCGCCATAAACGCGGTAGCCATTGTCGCCCCGCCGTGGCACCGCGATCAGCCCATTCCGCTCCCAGTTGTGCAGCATATCAATTGTCACGTTCAGCAGACGGGCGGTTTCCCCGATCAGCAGGTGCGGTGGCGCTGTCTCGGTCGTGGGATTAGCTTGCCATGCCTCAATCGCCGCTGCTGCCGCGTCGGCTCGCTCATGCTCGGCCTGAATGAACGCGACATGGGCGATACTCCGCTGGAGGGCGCTCTCCCAATCATCATGGAATGCGCTCGCCAGCACCGGACGCGCCGAACTGCGAATCCCCCGTACCGGATGTATATCGCGGTAAATCAGGCACGCCACCCGCAGGCAGTCGAGGTGATGCTGCGTAAAGCGGCGGTATCCATTAGCGCCTCGCTCGACGGGTGGTATTAACCCCGACTCAGCGTACCGCCGTACAGTATTCGGATGCACCCCCGCCTCTCGCGCAAGCTCGGATGTGCTCAGGTACGCCGTTGCCCTTGTTCGTTTGCCCATCTGTTGATGCTTTCGTCGTTAAGCGGTCATTTGAGAAATCAAACTTTACTGGATGTACCCACAAATAACTGAATGTTCGTAGGAACAGCCTAATGCGCTTTCATAATGAAATGCTGAGAATACCCCCTGAATTACTCCATTGTGTTCTCGCCTAAATAATCCGTAATTTTACGTAATGCGTTTTCATGTTTAGAACGATAATATGAATAATTATATGTTAATCAGTGTTATGAGCTTAATATGTCAAGTTTTGATTTCACTCCCATTCACATCGCCACCACTGCGTTGAACATCTATTATCCTGAGTATATTTTTTCGACTCAAACCGAAGTCTTTGATAACTGCAAGAGTGGCAAAGTCTATGTCTCGGTTTCAAACGAGATGATCGGCACTTTCCAAGAAGAATTTTTGGTACCCGTTAGTGGGCTGGAAGATGATATTGAATATGGCGACTACATTCGCGGTTTATTCATTGCCGGAGGGCTGCTGCCCACGCTGCCGCTGGTGAACAACTAAAGCAACCCATTCCCGCCGCCTTTGGTAATTCCACTGCGCCTACGGTACACTTCACGGCATGAAAATAGCCACTTACAATGTCAACGGTGTCCACGCCCGCCTCCCTGTCCTGCTGCGCTGGCTCGAACAAACGCAGCCGGATGTCGCCTGCCTGCAAGAACTGAAAACACCGCAGGAAGTCCAGCGCAGGCCAGCACCGTTCGAGGGTTAGCTCAATCCCATCGCCCGTAAGGCTTCCGTTACTACCCGCTTACACGGTGTTAAGATCGCGCCGATCCATAGTGTTTTTACTTTTCCCATATCCTTACGCCACAAAAGCATAAAACACCTCTGATGTGAGGGGCTGGCTTACATCGTCCAGCGGACGAGCATTCGCAAGGTGCGCCTGTTTGCCAGAGCTTGATGTACCTGCTCTAATATGCAAGGTCAGATGCACACTCACAAAGCTGGCAGCCGGGTTTTCATACTTAAAGTTAGAAAATAGACTCTATAGGTTAAATCTTGTCAGAATTAATTGTCTATAAACAAAATTAAAGCTAGACTTTCTCAACTATTGATGTACGCATTTTGCTAAAAGGAATGATAGAAGTATGTCCAGTTTGAACGACCAAGTTAAAGAAGCGATTGACTCCTTTGATATGCCCCGTGCCCGTGAACTGCTGCGCGATGCTCTCAAACAAGCTGATGCTGAGACGTATTATCTGGCTTCACGCGTAGCACTGGATGATGAGCAGAAGCGCGATTTTCTTGAGAAGGCGGTTGCGCTCGATCCGTTTCACGAAAAAGCGCGGGCGGCACTGAAAGCGTTGTCTGGCAATACCTCTGACAAGGTTATTAGCTCAACACAGTACACTCAATCAGCACCCTCTGCATCACCCAGAAGTAATTATGCTCCTTCAGGCCCCTCCCCTATAAGCTCGAATGTTGAGAAGCCAAAAAACACGCCGATTTCCGAGTATCAACACGCTGATACCCGACGACGACTTGTGGCTTATGCGATTGACACGTTCATTTTTCTCCTAATAACCGATACTATCACTAAGAACTTATTTGATCGATATACATCACAAGAGGTTGTCTATGTTGTTACTGCCGTTCTCTATGTGTGCTTCAACATTGCATACCATATTGGGTTCAGTATGATCTGGGGTGGGCAGACACCCGGCAAACGCATCATGAAACTGCGTGTCATCCGAAAGGATGGCGGCACGATGACGCTATCCGACGGGATTATGCGCTTTCTGGTTGGTTACACTATCAGTTACATCCCGCTTGGTCTCGGATTTTTGTGGGGGCTATTCGATGCCAACCGTGAGACATGGCACGACAAGATTTCAAAAACCGTTGTAGTGGTGGCGTGAAAAGCTGGTATTCCATGAGGTTTGCATTCACGATGATCACTGTTATGCTGACAAGTACAGTCCCTCACATCGGTTTCCATCCAGTCGTGGATCGGCAGCCAGTCATAAACAAAACGCCCCTTCATCGGGGCGCTGCTGTCGATGTGGAGATTGAAGATAGCTCGCCTTGCGCGAATCTGACTTTCCTGAGTACGTAAACCCATTGCACAGATCACCTTGCCCGACGTAAACAGCCTGTGGAGTTCGTGTGAAAGCGGATCTTGTTTCAGATCCGCTGAACTCATCGCCACCGATACGCCCGTCGTCCTCACTGGCGATTACAACGTTATCCCCACCGAAATAGACGCTTACAAGCCCGAACGCTGGCTTGGGGATGCCCTGTTTTTCCCCGAAAGCCGCGCCGCCTATCAGCGCTTGCTCGCGCAGGGCTGGGTGGATGCGCTGCGCACGTACTATCCCACCGAAACCATCTACACCTATTGGGATTATTTTCGCGACGCCTTCAGCCGCAACGCTGCCGGTGTTGACCGTGACGTGCGCGGTTGGGAGAAAACCAGCGACCACGCCCCGACATGGGTTGAACTCGCCGGCTAGAAAACCGCTAACAAACCACTAGCGCTATCTCCCATGCTCTTGCGCCGTATTCAGACATGATGCAACCGTACAGCAAGCGGCGGGTAATCAGCCTGTCAGGTCTTTAATGATGAATATAATCCTTAAATAAGAGGACATCATCATGAAGCCAATATTCATTTGCATCTTTTTTACATTTCTAGCTTTAATGCCGGTCGCCGCGCAGGATAGTTACCCCTTATCGGACAATCTTCAGACGATTACCTCCACAAACGCGGCTCAGTTAAAACCCCTCGCGCAGTTGGGGAGTGCCGAAGTACGCGGGATTACATGGTCACCGGATGGGCAAACGCTGCTGGCCGCGACCAGTGATGGCACCTACCGCTACGACCTCGCCGCGCTGGATGACGCTGAGTTCTTCGCCGGAATGCAGCAGGTCACCTATAATGCCGCCGGTACATATGCGATTTCTCGTGGCAAACTGATGGACGGTGCGAGTTTTGAAGTCATCAATCGCCAAGGGAACTCATATTTCACAAGTGGCGGCACTGTCCTTGTCACCACAGAATCCGACAGCGAAACGCCTAAAATAACGCTCGCTGATGCCAACAATCTGGTTGAGTTTGGCAGCCTTCCCACGTCCGGAAACATTGTTATCAGTGAAGATCGGCGTCGAGCAGCGGTATCGTCGGGTGGTGAATACATGCCTGACGACCCCACTCATTCATGGATTCCATATCACTTTGAACTTTGGGATATTCCATCAAGCAAGCTGTTGGTCCAAAAGGATTACTTACTCGACCACTTCTTTCCGCCAGAGTTCAATGGGAAGTGGGTGTTGGTCGGCGATAAGGGTGAGCTTGTTTCAGGGACTATTGACGTGTGGGACGCAGAAAAAGCGACAATAGTCACGAGGATAAATTCGGGTAGTGTAACCTCAACGCCAATGATCAGCCCTGATGAACGCTTTTTGTTGATAGTCGGCTCTATCACATCCCTAGTCAGCCTTGATAGCGAACAGTCCTACTACAGACTCTCGCCAGAGTCCCTGCTATTAGGCGAAGGGAGAACATATAAAGCGGATTTTAGTGCGGATGGCATACTGCTGGCAGCAGAGGCTTCAGACAGTGTCGAAATCTACGATCTTTCAGAGAACGTTCCTCGCCCTTTTGCAGAAATTGAATATTCACAGCTCATCGCATTTCGTTCACAAGAACATAGCCTTTGGATACAAAATTTTGATGGTGTACTGTCATTATGGGATGTGCAAGAAACAGGTGTCCATTTGCGTTTTGCGACACCACCACCCAAATTTGCAAGACAACCTGCTTTTAGCGCCGACGGCAGTTTCTTACTGTCCGCTGACAACCGATTGTTCGAAATCGTGACCGGTGAGGAGCGCTATACATTTTCGCCCGACAGCTCTCCGCAAATGAACACAGATTGGTCACACGCGGCCTATTGGCTGGATGGCGTGCTAACGCTTGTTAATCTTCGCGATGCCAGTGAAATGATTCTGATGACAATGGCAAATAATCTGGGCACGCTAAGTCAAATCAACCCGTACAGCGAACTAGCTTTGTTTTACGATGATGGGATAGAGCGTGTCTATGACATGCGCACGGGCGAACTTCGACATGAAATGAGAGAGGCTTTTTATGCTTACTTCAACGAGAACGGTACACGTGTAGTAGAAGTAGTGGACAAAGAGCGCGCGGGTACGACAATTTGGGATGTTGAAGGTTCAACCCCTGAGCCGTTAGTTATCATAGACCTTCCTAAGCAGGTTATTGCTATAAGTGCGGATGGAAACTTAGCCGTTTTGATCAACTTGCCTGAGCCACCGGCTCTTATTCTGACAAGGTCTTATATCGTTGAATTATGGGACGTTGATGCTGGTGTACAAATCGGTCAAAAGGTTGTTGAATCGAGCCGATTGCCACGCTTCACCTTTAGCCCTGATACTCAATTTTTAGCAATCTCATTAGATGAAGAAACTCTATTTTGCACAATATCCTTGAATGCTTCAAGTTGTGCGAGTGTAAGGTTTCCTGATACATCGTGGCTGTTTCCCGATAAGGTGATTTTTAGCGCTAATAGCGAACTCATAGTCATTGAAATTGATATGTATGGTCTAGACGGCGCAAATGGTAGGTATCTATTTGTTGAGTCGCTGGATCAAATTTTGACTGATGACATTATTGTAAATGGCTACAATGATGTCATTTTCAGCAGCGCTTCATCTGTCTTTAGTGGTAACAGCGCCTTCCTACTCACGAAAGATGTCTATTCGACTTACTTTAATCCACCTGCCCATTTTCGTTTGCGCGATAGTGAAGGGCAAGAACTTTTTGCCTTCGATGGTGTAAACTTTGCCGCCTTTTCGCCCGACAGTCGGCTAGTTGCAACCAATGACGGCGAACAACTTCAGCTTTGGGATGTCGATACCTTGCGTACGGGGACTGCTGAACCACTTGTCTCCATTCCCAATGAAAATGTGCGTGGGTTGGCGTTTAACGCCGATGGAACACGGTTATATGTGTATGAGCAGTGGCGAGTAACCGTCTGGGGCGTGGCAGGATGATTACCTTCCTCCAACTCCATCCAAACCAGACTCTAACTTGACAATTTAGCCCTTTTGTTCTACTCTGTAACGAGTAGTGATTGTTTGGTATGTGATACTTAGTCTTACTCACAAATCATAGATTCACATTGTAGAGGCTTGATTAATCAATCCCGCGCCACTAAACCACATCGCCCCTTACGTTGCAACCGAAATTCTGTAACTATGCATTTCTTAGTGGGTTCCAACTAAAAGTTGCGAAAATGAGATGCGGAATGATTTGCCTCCCTCGCTTGCGGGAGGTGTCGCGTTAGCGACGGAGGGGGTCTGTCTCCTCTGTGTCTGTGTGGTAAAAATGATTGTCGCACTTACCGCTTTTGACAGTTGCGACACTGACGACTTTGAGTGTGCAGCCTCCCGTGGGACGACATTCCTGACATTTGAAAGGCTAGAGAGTCTCTGTAGTAAATGGCTTTGCTTTCGACTGGCGACTATCGACCGGAGACTACTTTTGCAGCAAACGTTGCAGCAGCGAGGGTAAGCATTCGCCGCTGCAAATAAAATGGCCTGACTTGGCGACTCGCATTTGCATTTGACTAATGACTGTCGACTAAAGACTTTTAGCAATCTTGGCGGCTAAAAGGGTTGTCCGCAAATGAGGAAGATTTCCAAAAGATATACTCATTGT
>JAPUDW010000021.1 GCA_027492915.1 Bacteroidota bacterium
TGATCTGGCCTGTGGTAAAGGCGAAATGCTGTGCCGGTGGGCGCAGACTTTTGGTATTCACGGGGTTGGCGTGGATACCAGCACTGCATTTTTAGAGATTGCAAAGCAGCGAGCCGCCGAGTTGGGTGTGGGCGAGCAGGCGCAGTTTGTTCGGGGAGACGGTTCGGACTTCATCAAGCCCGATGATGAGCATGACCAGTTTGATGTGGTAAGCTGTTTGGGTGCGAGCTGGGTCGGTGGCGGATTAATCGGCATTCTCGAATTGATGAAGATGGGCTTACGTAACGAGAACAGCCTGATTTTGGTCGGTGAACCGTACTGGATTGACCTGCCGCCGATGGATGCCTACCAAGAGTTGGGCGTGGGAACGGAAGAATTCGCGACACTCGAAGGCACGCTTGACCGCTTCGAATTGTGCGGTTTGGAACTGATCGAGATGGTGCTTTCTGACACTGAAACGTGGGATCGCTATGCGGCGGGTCAGTGGATGGCGGTGAGCAATTGGCTGCGGGATAACCCACATGATAATGATGCGCCAGCGCTGGCACAATGGATTGCACAGGATAAACGGGCGTATATGCGCTTTTCGCGGCGGTATTTCGGCTGGGGTGTTTTCGTGCTGCGGCAGTTGGTGTAGGGAGTTGCAAATCAACAGTTGATAGTCAACAGTTTAAAGGCAAAATGCGAAACGCCAAGAGTTTATGCTGAAATGCATAATCATTACGGATAAAATTCCGTTCGCAAGCTATTATTTTGTAGGTTTATTTTCGGTTAACCAGACAAACCTTTTTACAACCATTCCCTAACCTTCTTAACAGGTCTATTCCCTCAAAAGGGTTAGCATCACCGGCTCTTAAAAGCTACCAAATGTTCTTCCAAATGGTCACCCTAAACACATTCATTTCAATTATGCTGTTCATAGGATTGCGAGTGTAGGGGTTTCGCTGACTTTAACAATCACATTTACTCGCATTTGCCTTGAGCTGATGACTGTTGACTATAGACTAGCGACTACGTTTGCTGCAAACGTTGCAGCAGCAGCTCCAACCGTTATTGCTGCAAATAAAATCTTGGCGATTCGCAGTTGCTTTGATCTGGAAACTTGAAACTAAAACTGCTAATTGGCAATCTTGGCTATAGTCCCCTTGTGGGGCGGCAGCCCCAAACCCTATTTTTCGCCAACTTTGCCAATGTTTTAGCCGAGGTTGATGACGTGTGGCGCAAAATTTGCCAATTGAAATTGCCGAAATTGCTGCCAATTTTGCCAATGTTATGTCCGATGTAAAAACCCTTTATGGCGTTCCGCCGCCGCCTTCGCCGCCATAAACTCTTGACTGATATCTGTATCCTTTGGCGATAAATATTTTAGAGCGAAATATCACCGTGAAAGTGACTACGAAGTGTCCCGTAGGAATAAAATGAAGAATTTTCGGCAGCTTGCTCCTTCATATCCGCATTGGCTATACGTTTCATCGCTGCAAATTTTGAATTTTGTGAAGAACTATTGTGAATGACTTACATTGCGCCTGATATTGTTTAAGCGGGAGGATTTTTTAACACCTCATCGAGCAGGGTTTGCATTCGTTGGAAGTGTGCGCCGCGCCAGTAAACCTGATTGCAGGCGGTACAGCGGTGAAAGGTGTCGTAGTAACGGGCTGTTCCTTCGGGTAGTTGGTCGGCAACCTGTTCGCGGGAGACGGATTCGACGAGGCCGTTGCACTTCATACAGCGGGTAAAGGGTGAGACCTGATCCTTGAGTTGAAAGCGGGTGTTAATTTCGGCAAGCTGACGGTGACGGTTGGTCTCGCGGACGAAGTAGCCGTAAGTGACGATGCTGCGCTTGAGCAGGCCAATGTCACGGGTGAGCAGGATGCGGGTTTCATCATGCGAGACCTGCGCGAGTTCTTCGTCGTGGTAGTCGTTGCGGTAAAGCGTGTCGAAGCCCATCATGCGCAGGTAGGCGGCTAAACGTCCTAAGTGCTGGTCGAGGATGAAGGCCGGACGGGTGGGGTATGGGTCGCGCAGCAGGGTTCGTTCGCGTATTTCTGGTACTGCATCGACGGGATACACGTTGATGGAGCCGCCGTGCTGGACAATGGTGTTGAAGTCGACCGAGCGCCCGTTGATGGCGATCATCTCCACTTCGGGGTGGGGTACGCCGAGCGATTCGATCATATCTTTGACCGATGCGCGATGTTCGTAGGGATGGGTAATCAGCCGTTCGCGCTGGTCACGCGGGAGGAAGAAGTTGAGCGAGTCGTGGAAGCGGAAGTAGGCTGTTGGCATGGGCGTTTATCGCTGGTTGATAAATTGCGGACGAGGCACGCCTCGTCCCTACACATTGTGTGGTTTGGTTAGGTATTTGGTCGGCGGGCTTCGATAACGACCCAATCACCGTCAGTTTGGACACGGCGCTTATAGGGTTCGAGGCCAGTTTTCCAGAGCGCGGCTTCGACATCATCGGCCTGTTCGAGTGTCAGGCCGCTGAAGATGGCGAGACCGCCGGGGCGCACGGTGTCGCCGAGATGCTGGTCGCACATCATAATGATGATACGGGCGAGGATGTTGACAACGATCAGGTCAAAACGGCGAGCAGACGTGATGACGTTTTCGAGGCTGCCTTCCTGGACGGTGATTTTGTCGGCCACGCCATTTTGCTCGATGTTTTCCTGCGTGACTTTAACGGCGATGGGGTCAATATCCAGCCCTAAGACGTGCTTCGCGCCGAGCTTGGCTGCCGTGATGGCAAGGATGCCGGAGCCGCAGCCGAGGTCAAGAATGTTGATGTTGGGCTGCACCAAGTCCTCAAGCGCTTCCATACAAAGCTGGGTGGTTGGGTGGGTGCCGGTGCCGAAGGCCATGCCGGGGTCAAGCGCCACTTCGATGTCACCGGGTTGCAATTCGACGGGTATCCACAGGGGGCGAATGAAGAGTTTGCGCCCGATACGGACGGGGTGATAGTGGGCTTTCCACGCTTCCGCCCAATCGGTTTCGTGGACGATGGTGTATGTGGGAGTGGGCATGGGGTACATCATGCTCATGTGACCGAGGGCGCTTTCGAGGCGCATCTTAGCGTCTTCGGCGCGGTCATCGGCAGGGATATAGGCGCGGATGGTGAGGCGCGTGGGGGGCGGAGTCGCGCCTTCGTCGTAGAGTTCGGGCATGATGCCTTCTTGCTCGATGGCAACACCCTGATGCCCGTAACGCTGCAAGAGTTCGGCGACAGCTTCGGCGGATTCGCCATCAACGCTCAGAGAAATTTCGATCCAGTCCATGAGACCCCCACCCTAGCCCTCCCCCGTAAACAAGGGAGGGGATAATTCATTGTTTTCAAATTGAAAGATGTGCAAAACAAAAGCGTTCGATTGAACGCTCCTGTTATTTTACTCAATTTTGGCGGAATACCCTATGCCTGTTCGCCGCCGAAGAAATCCATCACACGGTCAAAGAAGCCGCGCCCGTTTTGCTGGGGGGTGATGTCGCGACCGAAGGTCATGGCAAGCTGTTCAAAGAGTTCGCGCTGTTCATTGGTGAGGTTGGTGGGTACGCCGACCTGTACGTATACCATCTGGTCGCCGCGACCGGAATTGCTGCCGTCGCTGCGCAGGCGAGGGATACCTTTACCACGCAGGCGGAATACCTTGCCGGTTTGTGTACCGGCAGGGATGGCAAGTTCAACTTCACCATCGACAGTGGGGACGTTGACTTTATCACCGAGGGCGGCTTGAGCGACGTTAATGGTGATGTCGAGGATGACATCATTTTCCTTGCGCTTGAAATATTGGTGCTGCTTCACGTCAATGACGACGTACAAGTTACCCTGTGGTGCATTCTTTTCGCCGGTATCGCCTTCGCCCTTGATCTGGATTTGCAGACCTTCGCGGACGCCGGGGGGAATGGT
>JAPUDW010000022.1 GCA_027492915.1 Bacteroidota bacterium
CCTCTAAAATGCAGGCTGGTTAGCCGTTTTAAGCCCATTTGTCCCGTAATTTCTGGCAAAATGAGTACCGGACAAGCCTAATATCGCGTCCCTACATTCAAACAAATAGAGCATTCCACCTGCCCTACCCGCTTTGCTTGCCCTTCTTGGAGGCGGGTTTGAGACGGACATAGATGTCCGCATTCCCGCTTTTGCCCTCGCGCTTATGCACCTCGATCAATTTGGGGTGCGCCTGCACCAACTGCGAAAGCTGGGTATGCCCATAGGTGCGCGGGTCAAAGGCGGGGTCAAGCTGCCGGAGCAAATTGCCCATCGCCCCCAGATTCGCCCAGCCGTCATCCTGCGCGGCTGAATCAAAGGCTGTGCGGATGAGCTTTTCTAAGCGTGCGGGTGAAGCTGGATTATCAGCCGCTTTTCTAGTGGTTGTAGGCGTAACCGCAGCCGGTGTTGATGGCGGTGTTTTTTCCTCGTCGGCTGCCGCTTGCAGATTTTCGGTGTAGACAAAAACGTTGCAGGCATCGACGAAGGCGCGGGGTGTAAGCTGCCTGCCGATGCCCATGACAAACATATTTTGTTCGCGGATGCGTGTTGCCAGCCGTGTGTAATCGCTGTCGCTGGAGGCGATGCAGAAGCCGTCGATATTGGCGGTGTGGAGATAATCCATTGCGTCGATCACGAGCGAGATGTCGGTCGCGTTTTTGCCTTTGGTGTAGCCGAACTGCTGCACCGGATACAGGGCATATACGTGCAGGACTTCTTTCCAGCTTTTGAGATTCGGTTCCGACCAATCGCCATAAATGCGCCGGATTGTCAGCGTACCGTATTTGCTCACCTCCGCCAGTATTTCTGGCAGCAGTGAAGCCTGCGCATTATCACCGTCAATCATCAACACAAGCCGCCGGTTGGTATCCATATCGCCATCCTTCGTGAAAATATCGTGTCCCCATCATAGTCTAAAAGTCACTCATCCCCAACGGTATGTCAACTTGATACTTTGCCGTGAATTCGACAAATTAATAAATTCTGAATCGTAATATTACGTAATATGTGGTTCAATTGAATGCGTTATTACGACAATCTCATTCCAGAAGGTGTAACCAATGTCTCAAGCAGCGTATTTTTCGGATGCTGACGTGCCTACCCTCGTCAGCCAAATTAAACAACTCGCACGGACTGAAAATGAAAGCGTGCTGTTGTTCATTGCTGAACACTCCACGGTTGATGTGAAAGCTCTTTTAGCCGCCCTGAAACAAGAAGATATTCCTGCTGCCGGTGGTGTTTTCCCCGGCATCATTTATGGTAATCAGCGCTATGAAACCGGCATGGTTGCGGACGTACTGCCTGTTTTGTTCAAACCCAGTGTCGTTACCGGACTGAATACGTCCAATTTTGCGCTCTCTAGCCTACCGAATACCCCTAAAGACCAAAAATATACGGCTCTGATACTGGTCGATGGACTCACCCAAAACATCGCTTTATTCCTTGACCGGCTCTTTAGAAAATATGGGAATAGTGTTCGCTATATTGGTGGCGGCGCGGGGTCACTTAGCTTCCAGCAAAAGCCGTGTGTATTCGATACCGAGGGCATTTACCAAGACGCGGCTTTGATTATATGGGTAAAAGCCACCACGACTCTGGGCGTACAACACGGTTGGAAACATTTACACGGCCCGTTCGTTGCCAACAAAACCACTCGAAATGTGGTTCACCAGTTGAATAATCAGCCTGCGTTCCAAATTTATAATGAGCTGATTCAACGTAAGACCGGCACCGCCTTGACCAAAGAGAATTTCTTCTCTATCGCCAAGAAATACCCGCTGGGCATTTTTCACCCCGGAATGGATTATATCGTGCGTGATCCGATCACTTTTACCGATGATAACGGCCTTGTTTGTGTCGGCGAAGTGCCCACGAATTCGATGATTTATATCCTCAAAGGGGAGAAACAGGATTTAGTGGATCATGCCCAAAAGGCGACGACCGAAGCGTTGAAAAACACGCCGGCTGCCGAGCGTATTTTCGTGGTCGATTGCATTTCGCGGGTATTGTATCTGGAAGAGGACTTTAATGAGGAACTCAATGCGGTACATGCGGTGCTGCCCAACGAAAGTACCCGTTTATCGGGCGTGCTGACGCTTGGTGAGATTGCCAGCTTCAAAACAGGCCGCGTCGAGTTCTTCAATAAAACGTTTGTCGTGGGGGCATTGCAAAACGTTTCCTAGCGGCTGACCATTTTATTTTTGTAAGCGCAAGCGGCTAAAATAACCCGCGAGCGAACTCACCGGCAACCCGCACGTCACGAATGTTTAAGTAACGTTCGACCTGCTGCTCAATGTAGAGCGCATCGTGCGGGTCGCCGAGGTTTTCGACCAGCACCATATCGGGGTAATCATATAACGCGGCCTGCACCCCGTAACGCATATGCATATGCTTGCCCTTCCCGTAATTGGACTGCACCACATACACCTGTTTGATCTGTTCGCGCGGCATCGACCGCCGCCCTGCCGGGAAAAGCAACTCCTGCCGCACCATCAACTGGTTCATCGTAATGCGGATATGCGTGCGGTTAAATAGCATCCGTAATAAGCAGCCGATGGCGCAGATGCCCACCACCAAAAACACCAGCCCAACCGCCGCTTGTTCAAGCCGCTGCTGGTGAAAAGCATCCACCAACCACCAGATGACAAGCATGTTTACCAACGCCACGACCAGCAGCGGTACTGATAAACGTGTTTTGCGCCAGCGGTAAATCAGGTGCAGCCCTCCTGCATCCTGTGTTGAGGTCAAACATTCTGGTGCATTCATCGTCTGGTGATCCGGTTTGTCCATCAACGAGGCCGATGTGAAGTTAAAAACAGCATGGCAGTTCGGGCAGTGTGCCAGCCCGTTTTCCATATTAAGATCACCATCAGGGATCGCTGCGTGACACAGGTTGCAAAATTGGCTCATGGTTCTCTCCTATGATTTGAGTATAAGGAAGCGCAGTTCCCTATACTTCTGCCATTAGGATTATCTCGACCTCCATCATATGACGGGGTTTAGAATTAATTTAGAGTTAATTATTGATCTAAAATCAGTTTTATATTTATTTTAAATTAACAACAGCGTATGGTGAATAAAAGATTACGAAACATTTCATTCTCTAATAGTCCATTCATCTTCCGCTGCATTTACTGCGCCCTGCCCCAAGAATCTAAAACCGGATAGCGAGGCTATCCGGTTTTAGGAGATCAATGGAAAGTGGTTATCTTATTTGGCGTCGATGGTGTAACCGTAAACATGAGTCCACGGGATGCCGTCGAAAATCTTGACGTGGGTTTTGCCTTCAGCGTCCGGGCCAGCGTTGATCTGGATTTCGCCAGTCGTCAGGACGTAAACTTCGACACCTTCTGCCGAGGCCAACAGCGTGTTTTTAGCGGGATGTTCGGCTACAAACGGGGCGATGTCTTCTTGAGTGATGCTGAACAGGTAGGTAGCGCTGCTGCTGCCGGTGCTGGTGCGGTACAGATCCATCTGCGTATTTCCGTTGGCATCTTCGCTCTTGAACAGCGATACACCCAGATCGGTGTCGTTGAAGCTGACGTTTTCGTCGTAGTCGATGGGTGCCGGTGTGGCGACGACGGGTGCGGGTTCTTCGACAACCGGTTCAGGGGTCGAGCAGTCCATGCCCATCGCGCGGATGCTGGTCGGTGCGCAGGGGTCAGGGGGAACCGGGGTCGAGCATGAACCCTGCGAGGTGATGCTGGTGGGCGCACACGGATCACAGGACATCTGCGCCGCGATCTTGCCACTGGCACACGGGTCACAGGGCATCATCATGCCGAAACGTGTAGGCGCACAGGCGTTAACAGGTTTAGCGGTAGCGAACGTTATAGCCGCCAGTGATAAAGCGGCAACTGCGACGAGGCTGGTAATTTTACGGAGTTGAGACTTCATGGTTACTTTCCTTGGTTAATGGCTAGAAACAATTTCATGCGACTTAATTAACTATAAACGAACTTAATTGTTTTGTGCGGATCGAAAATTAATTATTCATCAACTAATTTCAGTGAATACTCGTTAAAATGGGTAAACTTCCCGTAAATTTGTATGTTGTAGTGGATGTGCCTATTCAGAAATTTATGCATTCTTCACGAAAAATAGGCCAAGTGGACAACAGAAATTTTTAGCGGCCTACCCTACCCTGCTGTGCGGAATCAAAACCGGATGACGGGTGCCATCCGGTTTTGAAAGCGATTAATCTAAAGTAGTGCTGCGATTACTGCGCGTCGATGGTGTAACCGTAAACGTGTGTCCACGGAATGCCGTCGAAAATCTTGACGTGGGTCTTGCCTTCCGCGTCCGGCCCGGCGTTGATCTGGATTTCACCAGTCGTCAGCACGTAGACCTGAACACCCTCGGCTGAGGCCAACAACGTGTTTTCAGCGGGATGTTCGGCGACAAACGGGGCGATGTCTTCCTGAGTGATGCTGAACAGGTAGGAGCTGGTGCTGCTGCCGGTGTCGGTATGGTACAAGTCCATTTGCTGGTTGCCGTTGGCATCTTCGCTCTTGAACAGCGATACACCCAGATCGGTGTCGTTGAAGCTGACATTTTCTTCATAGTTGACGGGTGCCGGTGTTGCGACTGCCGGTGCGGGTGCCGGTTCTTCGACCACGGGGGTCTCGACACAGGCCGTCGCCGGAGTTCTGAAGGGGAACGGCTGTTGTACGTCGTTGCAGGAGTCAACGGGAGGTGTCGGGGGTACAGGTGTAGGTGGTGTCGGTGTGGGGCATGACATCTGGGCTGCAATTCGTGTCGGCGCACAAGGATCTGGTTCTCCAGCGGCGGCGATATTCACAGCATACAGCGATAAGGCTGCAACGACAGCTAATGTGGCAATTTTACGGAGTTGAGACTTCATGGTTACTTTCCTTGGTTAGTGGTTAGAAACAATTTCATGCGACTTAATTAACTGTAAACTAATTTAATTGTTTTGTGCGGCTATAAAATTAATTATTCATCAACTAATTTCAGTGAATACTCGTTAAAATGGGTAAACTTCCCGTAAATTTGTATGTTGTAGTGGATGTGCCTATTCAGAAATTTATGCATTCTTCACGAAAAATAGGCCAAGTGGACAATAAAAAAAAGAGCAGTCCCCTGCCCTTTTCGATGTTCATATGCTGTTGATGTGGTGGTTATGGGATGCTCAATCGTCGTCGTCCATTTGTTCCTTAAGCATCTCGTACATGGCCTGCCACTTGCCGATTTCGCGGTTCAGGCGTTCGATCTTATCTTCTTTCTCTTTTCCATCCCGGCGCAGGCGTTCAACTTCTTGAAGCAAGCCTTCAATCTGAATCTGGAAGCCTTTGATCTGGGAATAAACAGCAATCGCGTTATCGCCTTCAATCGAGGTGAATTCCGGCGGCAAGTTATTATCAATGTCGCCGGCTGCCAGCTTCGCGCCAATTTGCTCGAAAGGCACATTGCGCGACCGCTCGATTTTGATGGTGTTGAGGATGGGCAGATCTTCCATCTGGTAGTCCCGTTGGGTACGCCCCTCCCCTAACGCGCCTGCTGAGAAGTAATCAGGAAACATATCTGTCCACATCTTGATCGTTTTCTGGTCAAGATCAAACCTTTTGGCAACTGTTCCTGTTTTCATTCCTGTATTCCTGTTTTATTTGGATTACTTCTTGCAAGTAACTTGAGATAGTAGTATTCTCATAGTATACACGACTTCCCAAGAATTGCACACTATAGTGTGCAGCACATTAAAAGGTTTCATGATGGCGAGATCCAAAAAGCAACCCAAGACCACGCCCAAGCGCTATGTACCACGCCAGACACGCAAGTTCCAACTGCGTCATAACAACCCGATAGATGCCCACGTAGGGGAGATATTAGACTTTTCCCGTACTCAGCGGCGGGAAGTAACCGTGATTCGGGATGGGGTACGGCTGCTGTGGGCGCTGGAGAACAATGACCTGAGCGTGCTGTTCGAGCTGTTCCCGCATTTCAAGAACCAGTTTGTGCCGGATGGGGTAAGCCTGATGGAACAAATCCAGAGTCTATTCCTGAATTCCCAAGTTTTGCCGCCAGCTTCGCCTGCAAATCAGGGGGCAGGGCCAAAGTCGCTCAATGCGCCGACCTTTGCGCTGCCGGTTTTCGAGGATGATGACGAACTCCCAACTCTGGTGACAATGAAGAAATCTAGCAGCAACATAGCCCGCAATTTTCTGGGTGGTATCCGCGATTTACAGTGATTGACCGTTACATGAAAACCTTTTAGGGAGATTGATGAATGTCTGACTACATCGCTAGTGTGGATGCCGGTAACGGGGGAACTAATGCCGTTCTTGCCCAGCCAAAAGGGTATAAAAGCTTTTACGAGCCATCTGTCCGCGCTGCTGCAACAGGCGAAACGTTAGGTTTAGGGAAAAATTGGGAGTTGGAATACGACTACGTGGATTGGGATGGTCACCGTTATGTCACCGGTGATGATGTAATCCGCGTTTCTCGTCGCCAGCTTGAACGGCACATTGGTGCAAACCGCTATGGCAACGAGTTTCACCAGATGTTGGTGGCACATGCACTGGCAAGGCTGGGTGTCAAATCCGGTACAGTCAATTTAACACTGTTTACACCACCCGGTTTATACAATGACCTGAAGGTTTTTATAAAAGAACGTTTTGGGCAGCGTGGCGGGAAAGTGGAAATTGGGCTGAAAGGCGATAAGAAGCCGCGTAAGTTCCAATATGACCAGATCACGGTTTGGCCGGAAGGCCTGGGTGCAGCGGCCTGTTTTGCGCTGGATGACAAAGGCGACGAAACCATCGCCGATGCGCTTGAAGGCGAAGTTGTTATCCTCGACTTTGGCGCACATACTTTAGATGCGATCCAACTGAGCAACGGCAACTTCAACGCCGAAAGTTTGCAACATGCCACATGGGAAGCGGGTGGGGTACACGTCCACATCCGTGAGCCGCTGCTGCGTGCCGTGAAGAAGCAGTTGGGGGATGATGCACATAATCTAACCGTAGACGACATCGACCGGATTATCCGGTTGGGCAGTGTTAGCGGCGATTATGTGCTGACAGTGGCGGGGCTGGATGCCGATCTCAAGCCGCTGCTGGACCGCTACTGTGAACGCTACGCCGAGTGGGTATCCAACAATATTGCTGACGGTGTGTTCGACGGTTTCCGTGGTATCAAGTCGGTGATTCTTGTGGGCGGCGGGGCAGGGCTGGTTGAACCTTATTTGAGCAAGCAGACGTGGTATGGCGGCAAAATTCTTGACCGCAAAGCGCATAAAACCACGCAGGATGTGCATCCGGTCGATATGAATGCGGTAGGCGGGCTGCGGTTGGCGCTGCACCGCTTAAAAGGCGGCTAGAATCAAAACCACCCGATGACAAATCAACATCGGGTGGTGTGTGTAGGGGACATACGTATGTCCCCTATAGAAGTTTGCAGGCGTTATTTGCCAGTGATTAAGGCACGGAATTCTTGTGTGCCACGTTTCAGACTTTCCTTCAGGATCAGCGGGCTAGAGATTAAGCCACCACCACGAACGGTTGCCCCAAGTACCAGAGCGACACTAATCAGCACAATGTCCTTGAATACGTACTGGCCTTCGAGCGTCCAGACGAAGGGGAACTGTGCCCAGATGAGGTCAGGGCGCAAGACCAAGGGCGACATAGCACCGGCCATTTGACCCAACATCAGGATGACCCCTAAGCGCTGCATACGTCCACCGAGGATGTAGCAGATGCCGATAAAGACTTCCAAAGCGGCAAGGAAGGGCAGGAACAAATCCATCGGCAGGAAGGTGATGCTTTGACGGATGAGCGGTTCTGCCGGCGACATACCGGGGAAGAACTTTAAAGCGCCAAACCAGACGAACACGATACCAACACTGATGCGTAAGATCGTCAGGCTGTGCTTGGCGAGCAAGCGGGTGATGCTGCGATCCACATTTTCAATACGATTTTGTAACGAGGCGGCGTTCACTTTTAAATCCTTTTCATCAACTGGCGTGATGTGTTTTGAAGATGTCCTTATTAAACAGCAGCGCGGCTTTGGTGTGATCTGACTGTGGCCTGATTTTTGGCTAACCGGATCGGCGTATGGGTTTATCCGCCAATGGACGGAGGGGGTGGGAAGTATCAAGTTAAAGGCAAAGACAGAATTGAACCGCCAAGACGCCAAGGACGCCAAGAAAAGAGGAGAGAAGGGGAGGTGTTGAAGCGCCAAGGCGCGGAGAATGCAGAGATGTTTTTTGTAGGGATCTTTGTGCGATTGGTAACCGCAAAAATTTGCCTGTTTTACAGGCAGAATAGGCAAAAAAGAGATGGTTTTGGGTTGATTTGTGAAGGCTCGGTTTATTTCCACAAACCGAATTCAAATGGTATGTGCCAGCAGTTCAGGAGTATCGCTTGATGGTCGATAGGGATAAAAATGCTTTGCAGCCCGGTTTAAAACGATCAACCGCTCGATTTAATGCATGTTGCATATGATCTGTAACTTGAATTGAAGTTTTGCTTGCGAAGCTAAAAAATGAAGATTATTTTGCATGGATATTTTACTCACTTACCCACAACTTATTCTTTAATTCTCTGCGTAGATTATAGGTGTGGCTTCTCGCTATGATGCTCCGGTGTCTACAAATTAACGAGGAGCATACGCTAATGATTCATCGCAGCTTGAGCTTTCAATTCAGTCGCTTCTTCGCGTTACTTGCGGTCTGCTCGACCCTAAGTTTTGCGGTAGTTCGCGCTCAGGAAACAACAACCGAATGCGAAACGGGTTTTCGCTTGTTTGAACATGAACTCCTGATAAACGGCGCGGTTTGTATCCCTGAAGATCCGCAGCAGATTGCTTACCTGATTTATCCTTCGTACCTGTATTCGTTTGGTATAAAGCCCATCGGTTCATGGGGATTAGAACGCGACGCGACTAACTTCCCGATGATCGCTGATTGGATTACGGATGGGGTTACGGATATTGGGATGCCGCCGAACCTTGAAACCCTCACCAGCCTTGCACCTGATCTGATGGTTTTCCCCGAAAGCCGCGTTGCCGAGGTTGTTGAGGAACTTCCGTTGATTGCACCGCTGGTTCTTTTCGACGATAGTACAAATTGGCGCGAACAGCATTTGTTCTTAGGTGCGGTTTTTGGTCAGTTAGAGGAAGCAGAAGCCCAGCTTGCATTGGTTGACCAGCGGATTACCGAACTGAACGCAGCCATTACAGCATCACGGGGTAATGTGAATGATATTACCGTCGCGCTCGTGCGCATTTTTGACCCCGGCAGTTACTATCTGGGCAGCAACCGTTATGTTGCTGTCGAAATTCTGACCCAGATTGGTTTCCAAATTCCTGAAGCAGTTCGCGAATTGGACGATTGGGGTGTGAGCTTCTCGGATGAGGAGATCCCGCTTGCAAACGCGGATGTCTTGTTCCTGATCGGTTCTACCGGCGGCGGAAATAACCAGAGTGCTGAAGGGGATGCGATGGTTGCCGAGCTGATGGCGAATCCACTCTGGAATACACTTGATGCTTTCCAAGCGAACCAAGTGTTTGCAGAAGGCGACAACTTCCAACAGTCAAATTTGTTTTCAGCGCATTTGATTATTGACGAGATCGCCCGCGCTTTTGGGGTGGAGACCGTAACCCCTAATCCACTTCTCGTTGAGAATGTTGAAGCCACGCCGGAAGCAACCCAAGAAGCAAGTTCGTCTTCATAAACACCTGCTTGTTACGGTAAGTCAGAACGTTTGAGAGGGTAGGGCAAATAAAAAGGGCGGGAAGCCGAAGTCTCCCGCCCTTTTTGTTGTTACCTACTTACGATGATTAGGGGCAAGTAATCGATTCGTAAGTGCCGTTACGCTGTGCGAAGCAGAGGTTCTCCGCGCCGCCAAAATCGGTGTCGTTGGTATTCATTATCGCAATACCTTCTGCACCTTGATTGAAGATGACCGGCTCAAGGGTGAATGCGGTCGCGGTAAAGGTGTTGTTGTTGAGCACCAAGCGAGCATTACCGCCGGTGCGACCATTACTGTGAACGGCATCGCCACGCGGGGAGGTCGATCCGATGATGGTCGAGTCGTCAATCGACATGGTTGCCTTACCGTTTGCGCCCAAGCCGTTGTTATAGATGGTGCCGCCTTCGATGAGGGCGGTATTGTTGTCGAAGGTTGACTTGACGATGATGGCAGCCGCATCACCACCGTCAAAGCCGCCGCTGTAGAAGGCGCCGCCATAGGAGCCGGTGTTCCCCTCGAAGGTGCTGTTGTCGAAGCGTGCCACAACCGCGCCGCCGTTCATGCTGAAGGTCATGACCGCGCCACCGTTGCCGTGCGCCGTGTTATTGATGAACTTGACGTTATCCGCCATGATCGAGGCATTGCCGCCGTTGGGTGAGTCAACAAAGACCGCGCCGCCATCCATCGCTAGACCGCCGATTAGGGAGGTGTTCTTGAGGGTCAGTTCACCGATATTACCGTCCGCGCCCTTCACGAGGAAGAAGCGGAATTCAGGCAGACCGTATTGACGGTTCAGGGTAAAGCCCTGACCTTCCACGATGATGGTGCTGGTGATGGCAGGGAAGGCCGAGTCGGTGCCGTTGTAGCCTGCGCTAATTTCGAGGTTCGACGTGAGGACGATGCTATCCGTGCCGGGGCAGGCGGCTTCGTCGTTAGCCTGATTGATAGCGTTCGCCATTTCATCGACTGTACCAACCGTGAAAGCGCAGCCAACCGAAGCAGGGGCGGCGGTGGTATTGGTGCCGGTGTTGGTGTCTACCGCTACGATGACTTCGGCAGGGTTGACTGGATCAATGATGATGTCGGTTTGATCCGCAGCCGCTGTAAACTGGCGCACGACCGAGCCATCCGGCGCGCGCAGCACCCAGACGTGACCCACGAATGTTCCTTGAGTGAGGGTATTCTTGGCTTCAACGGTGCCATACGCGGTTTCAACACAGTCAAAACTGTACCAGCCCAGCGTTAGCGGTTGGTCGGTGTTATTGATGATGTTGATGTCCATCGTTTGTTCAGATACAGCCGGTGTACAGGTCGATTCTTCGGCTACAGTCGCGGTGGTATCCGCCGGAACAGCCGTCGGTTCGCCAGCCGGAATTTCGGTCGGGGCGGCTGCCACACTGCTTACTGGCGCGACGTAGGACGATTCCCACAGCACGTTGAAGCGGAAGGTGTCGCCTGCCGCGAGCTTGGAGGAGTCAAACCATACATACAGGTCTTTGGGACTGGTGATGGTGTAGACCAGCTTATCGGTTGACTTGGTTCCCGGAATATCGACGTTGTTACGACCAACAGCTTCTTTGAGATCCATCGAGATGCCGGTCGGGTTACCGGTGACCGGAACGACGGTGATGGTGTAGGTGCCTTCAGCTTTCACGCCCAAGCCCATGCCGCCCGAATTGCGGTTGTTGTAGGAGCCGGTGGCGTTCGGCAGTTGGTACGACAACTGGAGTGAGGAGGGTGGGGGAGCCACCGGAACCACGCCGTTATTGAACTTCACCACGCAGGCCTGAAGAGCAGCTTCACTGCCATCACTGCTGCTGGTGCAGGTGCAGAATTCGCGGAAATTCGGGTTCGGGGCAGGGACATTCACACCGTTGTACATGAACGTCCAGACATCACCGGCGTGACCACCGCCCAAGTGGGTCGCGGTCGAGTCCATCACGCCGAGGCAGTGACCGGGGCTGTGCAGCCAGCCGCGTGTGGCTTCGTCGGCTGTTTGCTGGCCTTTGGCAATGCCTTCGCCAGAGACAAATGAACCGAAGCAGGCGGCACGCTGACCGAGGTCGCTTACGCTCTTGCCATTACAGGCCACCGGACGCGGCGCGTCGTGGCTGAAGTAATTGCGGGCTACCTGATCGTCACTATGGAACTGCGCGGCCTGTGTGAGGCGCGTTTCTTCGGCGTAGGGGCGGATGCCAATGGCTGTACGCCAACGGTTGAATTCTGGCAGCAAACCGGCTGCATCCGGCTGTGTTGCCACAACCGTTGTCTGCTGCGCAGAAGCGGCGGTATTGAAAAATACCATCATAATAATGTAAGTTATAAATAAAGTGGAGCGTTTGAGTCGCATTACCAAAATCCTCTCGTAGATCGATGATATGAGTGATCCTAACCAACATAACACGAGAGCGCGAAATTCTTTGATAAAGATTTTAATAAATAGGCTAACTGGACAAATTAGGGGGGCTTTAGTCGATAGGCCGTCGTCTTTAGTTAAAGACAAATACAAGCATTAACCGCAGAGATGCAGAGAAAGGCAAGCGATTGATGTAGGTGGGTGCTGATAGAAAGCGCCATATGCACCAAGCGCCGCTGAGGGCTAAAGCCGCTCAGCTACCTACGGCCGGACAACTCCACTAAAGGGAGTTCAAAAACAGGCGTTCAGCGAACAATTTCTTAAGTTGATGCACATGGGATGCCAAAAGAAGTGCCTTAACAGCTCACCACAAGCGGAGAAGGCACTTAAATGTTTGACGCATAGCTTACATGATGTCATTCACATTACCACGCCATTCCTACCGTCGGCTAACCAACCGAAAGCAAACCGTCGCCGCCACGGGTGTACACAGATGCGAACTGCGCAGTTCACATACCGCCTTGGCAAAAGCGCTTATCTCAATGTTGTCCTAGGCAAAAGTGAGTGGTGATCAGCTTCATGCAGGTTTATTGTGGTGAAGATTATTTTATGAGTATAAGCACATAAAGTCAAGTGTTTGGGAGAAATTGTCTGAAGAGCAGTTAATTATCATTTGCGTTTAGATCGAATGTTTGTGGCGATGAGAGAGGCGGACGCGATGTAAGGCTTGTCCGGTACTCATTTTGCCACAATTTGCGCGAGAAATGAGCTTTATTCCTGTTCAAACTAGAAATAAAATGGGTTACCTAAGGCGAACGCTATCCCTTGAAGTCGCTTTAGCAGACTTGTCTGCTTGTTAGCTGAGCGGCTTTAGCCCTCAGCGGCGCAACCGCACTCATTTCTCAGTACCGGACAAGCCTTGTATCGCGTCCCTACATTAAATTCTGAGGGCTTTCTTACAACATATTGATGGTTGATGAAATAATTCGGTAATTGGGGATAAGACGGACGAGATGTAAGGCTTGTCCGGTACTCATTTTGCCACAATTTGCGCGAGAAATGAGCTTTATTCCTGTTCAAACTAGAAATAAAATGGGTTACCTAAGGCGAACGCTATCCCTTGAAGTCGCTTTAGCAGACTTGTCTGGCGATCAGCATGACGGCTTTAGCCTCATGCGAGGCAACCGCACTCATTTCTCAGTACCGGACAAGCCTTGTATCTCGTCCCTACACAACATTGACCCCGTAGGGACAGCATAGTGCGAAGCCTCCCGTGGGACATGCTGTCCGTTGGTATCCTTTTACCGAATTTAATTTTCAACGGTCAACATGTTGTCCGCGCTACTTTTTATTCTGATGCGGCCCCCACCCGATTTCGTCGATATAGCGGAGCAGGTCAGGCAGCCACAGTTCATGACGATGGGAACGCATCCGCACTTTGATAGGACGTTCATTTTCAGGGAGCATCGAATTTTTCTTCGCGAGTTGCTCTAGATAACGCCGATTATAGCCGGTGATCTCCGAGCCTTCGGTGGTCATGACCCAAATTTCTTGGTCGGGTTTAATTTCAATTGCCATGTGGTGTTGACCTAGCGCAATCTCATGTGGTGAATGTATACGGTAAGCTGTCGGGATCATTATAGCGGATGAGGGGCACACGGGCGTGCGCCCCTCCAAACTTAGCGTGTGGGCAGCGGGGTGCGCGTCACACGCGGGTAGTTGGTATCGGCGGGCAAGGTGACGACCCACGATGTCGGGGTGGGGGTGAGTGATGGTGTGGGCGTGAGGTACAGCGCCGTTGGTGTGGCTGAGGGTATGAACACGATAAACGGCTGCATCCCCGGTAAGAATACGATGGGTGTTTCAGTCGGCGGTGGGGGCGGGGCTTCAGCGGTTTGTGTGCCACCTGCGTCCGCCGTGAGTTGAACAGCGGCAGCCGTATTCGCGGCATCAATCGCATCAGCCGTTTGTTGGAGCGCGGCGGCTGTGCCAAGGGCATTGGCGGTTTGCTGTGCGGCGGCAGCCGTATTCGCGGCATCAATCGCATCAGCCGTTTGTTGGAGCGCGGCGGCTGTGCCAAGGGCATCGGCAGTACCAACGGCATCGGCGGTTTGCTGAACAGCAGCGGCGGTGTTTTGCTCGTTGATGACATTCTGGGTGGCAATGGCATCGGATGTTTGCTGGGCAGAGAAGGCGGTCGCGTTGGCGTCGGCGGTTTGCTGCTCGGCAGCTAGTGTACCTGCCGCGTCCTGCGTGCCAATCGCATTGGCTGTACCCTGCGCGTTTTGGGTTTGCTGGAGCGGGTTCGCAGCCTGCGTTTGCTGGGCAGCGTTGGCGGTTGCGTTGGCGTTGGCGGCCTGTGTACCGGCGGCGTTGGCGGTTTGCTGGGCACCGGCGGCGGCAGTTTGTTGGGCATTAGCGGTTTGCTGTCCGGCGACCTGCGTTTGTTGGTCGATCACGGCTGTTTGGGCAGCGGCGGTACCGGTCGCATCCTCATCGTCCGGTGTAATGCTTCCGGCTGGCGTCAGGCTGACCGGTGTATTGGGCGTGTTGGTGATTGTCCCCGCAGCGATGGTTTGCGCGGCGTTGGCGGTTTGCTGGGCGGCAGCTTGCGTTTGGGCAGCGGCAGCCTGTGTGCCAGCGGCGTTGGTGGCTTGCGCGGCGGCAGCGGTGGCCTGTACCTGCTGGGCGGCGGCGGTGGAGTTGGCATTGGCCGTTTGTTGGGCGACGGTTTGCTGGGCGGCGAACTGGGTTTGTTGTACCGAGAAGGCCGTCGCGGTTTGGGCATTTTGCGTTTGCAGCAGGGGGTTAACAGCCTGCGTGCCTGCGGCGGCGGTGCCGGTCAATACTGCCGAGAAGGCGGTTTGTTGGGCGGCGATGGCGGTTTGTTGACCGGCGAACTGGGTGGCAGCAGCAGCGGTCGCGGTTTGGCGGCTGGGGTTGTTGGGGCCGCCACGAATTTCGGTCGCGGCCTGAGTAGCCGTCTGGTTATAAGCGTTTTGCGTTTGGGCAGCGGCAGCTTGCGTTTGCTGGGAGATGACGCCTTGTGTTCCGGCAGCGTTGGCTGTGCCTTGAGCCTGCGTAGCGACCGATTGTAAGTAGGTGGCCGTGGCGGTTTGGGCGTTCTGCGTTTGCTGCGCCGGTTGGCTGTTCTGGGTGGCCTGTGCCGCAGTGGACGTTTGTTGGGCAGCGGCTAAGGTTTGGGCGATGACGGTGGCGGTTTGGAAGGGGCCGGGGTTGGTCGTCACCGGCGTTTCGGTCATTGCCAGAACGGTAGCGGTTTGGTTAACCGCGGTTTGTGTTTGCTGACCGGCAGCCGCTTGTGTTTGGACGGCAATGAGGGTTTGCGCGGCGGCAGTCGCGGTCGCCGGGGCAGCGGTGGAGGTTTGCTGTGCGTTAAGCGTTTGCTGCACAACACCTGTTTGCGTCAGGACAATGGCGGTGCCGGTTAAGTGGGCGGCGGTACTGGTTTGGGCAATTGATTGGGTGGCGGTTTGGGCGGTCGCACTGCCAGCGGCACGGGTTTGGATAACCGATTGGGTCGCGGTTTGCATGGTCGCGGTGGCGCTGCCAGCAACGCGGGTTTGCTGTGCCTGTGAGGTCAATAGGGCAGCAGCGGCGGTTTGGGCGGCCTGCTGGGCGGCAGCGGTCGAGTTGGCATCGGCGGTACCCTGTGCATTCGCCGTTTGCTGCACACTAGCGGCCTGCGTACCGGCGGCATTGGCTGTTTCGGCAGCAACTGTGTTCTGGGCGGCGATAGCCGTATTCTGGGCGGCGGCGGATGTGCCGGCGGCATTCGCGGTTTGTATTGCACCCGCAGCCTGCGTGTTGGCGGCGTTCTGGGTGGCTATATTCGCATTTTGGGTTTGCACGACAGACTGAGCCGTACCAGCGGCGTTGGCGGTTTGCTGGGCGGCAGCGGCCTGCGTGTTGGCAGCGACGGCGGTGGATTGCGCGGCGGCCTGCGTTTCCTGCTGGTTGACGGCGTTCTGCGTCTGCTGGGCAGCAAGTGTGGCCTGCTGGTTAATCTGTGTTTGGACAGCCTGCGAGGTTTGCTGGGCTTGACCTGCGTTCGCGGTGGAGGTTAGCGCGGCTTGCGTACCCTGCCGGTTGGCGGCTGCCGTTTGCGTAAAGGCGGCGGCAGAGGTGACGCTCGGTGTCTGGCTGGGCGTCAGGGTCACAGTGCCGGTACCGGTGCCTTCTTCAATCGGGCAGCCATCATTTTCCTGAACACCGGGGATCGTCGGGCAGCGGTCAACGATGTCGAACACACCGTCAAAGTCGATGTCCGACAATGGGGTGGGGGTGGGCAGCGGGCAGCCCTGATTTTCGACGGGGCCGGGTTCAATCGGGCAGACATCCACCGAGTCCGGTACGTTGTCGCCGTCTTGATCGGGGCAGCCGTTGGTGTTGAGTGGGCCGGGTTCCAACGGGCATTCGTCGTGCGGGTAGGAAATTTCGTCAGCATCTTGATCGAGCGACGGCGCGAGGCAGTTGATCTGATCTTCGCTTTCGGTCAGCGCGAATACAGTGTCGTAGTAGGTTTTAACTTCATCGAACAGGATAGGGCCGACTTCGATGAGTTCATTGTTGGTAATGTCGAGCAGCACACGCTGGCCGATGGGCATGACGGTTGGGTCTTCGCCGGAGAACTGGTAATGGCAGTCGTTCGCGTCGCCGGTAAAGCAGGTTAGCGCCAGCTTTTCGGGGTCGTTGGGGATCGTTATTTCAGCCGGAATTTGCTTGGCGGCGATGCACAAGGTTTCGGCGTCGAAGCGTACATCAGCGTCCTGCTGCGGGATGATGCTCACCATACCCTGTGCATAATCGCCGGTGTTGGCATACACATCGCCAGCGGGGAACAGTTGGGCGTCAATCTTTTTGTCCGCCCGCGAAACCCTATCCATCTGCATCAGGGTGTTGGTTTGCAAATAGAAGTTGGCCGGATTAATCAGCGGCAGGGCAAGGTCTTCTTGACCTTGAATGAGCAGGTAGTTGATCTCCGGCGAGGTATAGAGCTTGGCTGGCAGCACCGGATTGCTAGGTAAGTTCAAGAAATATTGGAAGCCGATCTGGTTGGCGGCGACCAGTGTGGGCGGCTGGGTGGCTGTTCCGGTGGCGGTGGGCGTGGGCGTGGGCGTAACGCTGGGGGTGGGCGTGATGGTGGCTGAGAGTTGCAGCACCACCTGTACAATCGCGGTTTGCGTCGCGCCGACCTGCACACGGTCGTTCTCGCCGCCGATGATGCGGATACCGGCGAGAATGAGAATAATCATGACAACGGTGAAGGTTAAGCCGAGGCCGGTCTTTTGCTGGCGGCTCATCCCCGCGCCCACGCGCACCATTTTGCGGCTGCGGGATGGCACGAACAGCATCGACAGCGAGGTGTTGTCCTCCGGTCGGCGGGCGGCGGCGTACTTCATCAAGGCGCGACCGGCACGTTCGACATCATCATCCATCGCGTGCAGCAGCAGTTCGTTCTGGTGCAGGTACGGCTGGCGATCCTGCGGGTTGATGCCGAACAAACCATCCGAAGCGGCGACAACCGTGTCACCTTCCTTGAGCAGCAAACCGGATTGACCGATGCGGAAGGCGCGGTTGGTGTTGACGAATGACCGCCCACGCTCGGCATAGAAGCCGATGTCAACCTGCACTTCGGTGTCTACGCCGATCATGCGGGTCGAGTAGTCGCCGTTCTTCATCTTGGCGGCTTCTTCAACCGACATCTGTCCGGCGTACACATATTCGTTGGAGAGCGTGTGGTCGATGTTCAGGCGGACGACTTGGCCTTCGCGCAGCAGGAATATGCGGCTGTTGCCGACGCTGGCGATAAACATACGCCCGTAATCGCCGTCGTCGAGGTTGACCGCCACGACTGAGGCTGTGGCAGTACCTTTACCGCGCAGTTCGCTGTAAACAATCTTGTTGGCGCGCTCGACCGAATGCACCAGAATTTTCGGCACGTCGGTTTCCGGGCTGAGTTCGATGTATTCCATGATGGTGCGGGTCGTCAAACGCGCGGCACGTTCGCCGGCCTCGCTGCCACCTGCGCCATCGCACACGATCAACACTTGCAGATTAAGGCCGCTGGCTGTCTTAATGACCGCATCAGCCGAGTAATCTTCAAGGTACTCGCGTGTTGCTATATCCCGGTCTGAAAATGCTGTAAGCTGCACCAATTCAATTTGCCAATCTTAAAACTTTTACTATGAAGGGCGCACAGCCGTGCGCCCCTACAGGGTTTACCATTACTCAATCGGTATATTAATTTTTTAATTTACAACGCTTTTATAGATGCACACTAACCATACACCAAAATCGCCCAAGTTAATCTTAGAATACTGCCATTTCGGAAGCGAATGCTGGATACCTTTACAAAATTATGTTCAGTCAGCGGACGAGGCACGCCTCGTCCCTACAAAATACGCTTCCTTATTTACGAGGAAGGGTTTCCTCCACCTTATATCGGGCTGTAGTCATCCCCGACCTTGCCCTCGTCCTCGCCTGAGAATTTGATACCGAACACCGACCGCAGTTCCAATTCGTCGCTGGCCTGCGCGGTTTTGGTTGCCACGCTGGAATGGTGGGTGAAGCTGGTTTTACGATCATGAAGTTTAACCACAGTTTTGGCATCCCACAATTCCATGCTGATATTCATGGTTAGATTGACTTCCGACCCCAGCGGCACGGGAATATCGCGGTTTTTGGGCAGCCGTTCGCCGTTGACGAAGGTGCCGTTCTTGCCACCGAGGTCGCGGATGAAGAAGGTTTTCTTGCGCAGCATGATGGTACAGTGGCGCGGGCTAATGAACGGTTGGTCGATGATGTAATTGCAGGATGGGTCACGCCCGATGGTAAATTCTTCTTCGGTAATTGGGATTTCGGCGACTTCGAGGCCGTTGACCGTCACCAAGCGCCCCAAGAGCGTTGTTTCTTCGGCCTGTTCCGGTTCGGGCGTAGGGGCTGCCACCGGCGCTGCGGCAACCGGAGCCACGACGGGCGCAGCAGGCATAAGCGGCTGTTGATAGGCCATCTCCAATAGGTGCGCCTGTCGCCGCCGCATCCGTGCCATCATCAGCAGCAGGAAGCCCACCACCAGAATAAGCGCCAGCACGAAAGCCGCCAGCACCGAGAACAAGAGATTATCCGCCGCGCTGCCGCTGCCCACTAAACGCATACCGCCGCTGCTGCTGACTTCAGCCGTTGGCGCAACGGTAACGGTAGGGATGGGCGCGGGGGGCAGGGCAGCAACTGTGAGCTGCGCGGTTTGGCTGGCGCTGCTGCTCAAGCCAAGCTCGTCCTCCGCCGTCACCGTCAGGTCGATTTCGGAAACCGTTTCGGGCGTGGTGTAATCGTCGAATGTCCACGGGATGCTGTAGTTCCCGCTGCCATCGGGGGCAGGGGCGTTAATGACGCGCGGCGGTCGGCTGCGTCCGTTGGCATCGGTGGCTTGCAGTTGCAATGACTTGATGCCGCGCCGGACACCATCGGGGAAGGTGACGGATACGGTAATGAACTGCTCGGCAATATCGAACACGACGCGGTTACCGCTGTAGCTGGGCATCCGTATCGGCTGCGGCGCGGTCGAGATGATTTCGACCTGCGGCGGCGCAAACACCGGCGCGTACTCGAAAGTTTGGCTGGCCTGTGTCGCATCCGGCAGCGTGACGGTTAGCGTCACCGTGCGTTCAGGATTGAGGTTCTGGTTAGTGCTCTGGTAGCGCAGGGTATACACGCGGCGGCTGTTCGCCAGCGCATCGAACATCACCTTGAGCGAATTAATGGCGGTTGGCGCACCGTCCAAACCCACGCCGCTGCCGTTCTCGTTGTTGACGAATAAACCGCCGCCGAAAGTTGCCAACGTGCGGTGTTCGGCAACGGCCTGCGGACGGTAGCGGTGTACCAGCACCACGTTAAACGGGATTTGCTGCCCTGCGAAAATGCTGGACGCGCTGACTTCCTGCGGGTCGTTGAGGAACGAGCCAACGTAGAGGACTTGGCGCGGGTGGTCGGGGTTGGCGGCTTGCAGGGCTGCCAACACGACGCGTAAGGTCGGGGTGATGGAGTAGACATTTGGCGAACGTTTGAGGCTGTCCACCACTTCAAGGCCGTTGGCTTGGTCGGCAACTGTTGTCACCTGCGCCTGATTGGCTTCTGGCCCCAGCACATAGAAAGTGACATCATCGCCCGATTCATAATACGCGTTGAAGTACGCCCGAAGCGTGTCTTGAATCAGGTCAAGGTCGCTGCCGTTGCTCAGGTTGACGACGATAGCTAACGTCAGCGGGAGATCGGACGCGCTTGCCAACGAGAGGTTGTCACTCGGTTCGTTCAGCTTGATATTGTCATCGGTCAGTTCGGCAGGGGCTAAACCGGATTGGTCGCTCACGCTGAAGGTGAGTTCAACCAGCCCATCGTCCACGCGCGGCGAACCCTGCACCACAATCTGTGAAACCGGTGCGGCAGGGGCATCCTGCGCCGCCACCCATGAAGCGGGTAGGGCGAGGAGGATTATGAGAAGGAGGAGGCGGAAACGATTACGCAAAACAGTTCCTGTCATTAGATTCTATGCATCCCAATAGATGCGATATGTTGATTACTCATCACGCCAAACCCAGCCAACAAAACCCTCGCCATCAATTTCGTAGCGGCGACCATTCGTTAAATCAAATAATTGAATTGGATCATTCCAGTATCCAAAATAGCGCTCATCAGGACTCCAAACGGGGTAACTGATTTCTGAGCTAGGATACCCAATATCGCAGATTGCCTGAATTTCACCCGTATTCCGTGTATAAGTCACCACATAGTATTGGTTTTGCTGGGGTTCATACAGGTGTAAAGCGAGGATATTCCCACTTGGACTTATTGCCCATCCCAAAGCGGTATCTGAAAACATAATACCGGAACCGAAGAAACTTTCCAGGGCATCAAATAAGTGGCGGTTTTCTTGAAATTGCTGGTTCGGGATACTCTCTGTAAGTTCCGTTTTGCCAATGACTGTGGAATCAGGAAGCCTATAGGCTAGAAACAAACTGCTTTCGTCAGGTGTCCACAATGAGGCATTTAACATACGATTAGGCTGCGATGTGAAATCTGCTTTCAATTCTAAAGTTTTAGCGTCATAAATCTGAATTTGAGCTCCAATAGTCAAATCCTGATTAAGCTTTTGGCTAAATACTGAAATGTAGTGTCGTTGTGGCGAAAATAATTTCGCAGCATCGGTGTTTCCATTCGGTGCCTCAAAAGCTGGGAAGGACAGTTCACGATATTGCCCCTCAATGATTTCAAAGGGCTGATCGGTAACTGTAAGATATTTCTCGGCAATCTGATAATCTAGCCAAGGATAATCGAGGTCGAAATATCGTATAACCATATGCTGGTTATCTAGCCAGTCGAGCTTCTGTACCTGCCGCCTTTCGGGTCGAGGATCGTCCATCAGATAGAAGATGTCTGAATCAGGCAGTTGAAGTGTCGCCAATTCATCAGTCCCAATTTCCCATATGACGAGAGGTATATCCTTTTCAAGAGGTGGCAACGCGACGTACCGCCCATCCGGTGAAACATCCCCATAGGTGATTTTGCGGTTAAGATCAGCCGGAACAGGAATATCCACCGTGCCGCTGTCAGTCTGGTTCGTCCAACGCAGTTGATACCCCATGCGGGTTTCATTCGGTCTCAAGACCTGATAAATCGTGCCAGCAAAATCGGCTGGATATTGATCCAACCACCCGTCATCCTCGCAAAACACTGTGATCGTCGGGGACTGCACAGCCGTATCCTGCGCCGCCACCCACGAGGCGGGTAGGGCGAGGAGGGTTATGAGAAGGAGGAGGCGGAAACGATTACGCAAAACAATTCCTGTCATCAATGGGTAAATGATACACGGACGCGATATATCGCGTCCCTACATGATTCGGTGTCATTATTCGTTGGCCGCATCATTTCGTAAAATTCCTATCACCATGTCTCACAAATCTGCCTATTTCGTAGGGACAGCATATATGCTGTCCGTGTATTGTTGTGATCTCTAAACCGGATGAGGCACGCCTCATCCCTACAATAATTCTCTGTGTCACGATGGACGCACAGCCGTGCGCCCCTACAAAAATCTTCGTTCTTGGCGCGTTGGCGGCTTGCGCCGCTCAGCTAACCATCGGACAAGTCCACTAAAGGGACTTCAAATTTCTCTAACTCTCTGCATTTCCTTGGCGTTCTTGGCGACTTGGCGGTTCAATTGCCTTTTCTCTCTGCGTTCCTCTGCGCCTCTGCGGTTCAATCTGTCTTTCTCTCTGTGTCTCTGTGGTTAAATCTTTGTCTTTGCATTGTCTATCGACTTTTCATTGCATTTGCCGACGCAGGGACACGAACGCATCAAACGATGCCCGCGCCGAGACATTCTGCGAACCATCGACCATCAGCAAACTGTAGGCCGCCATCTCCACGCCGTTGCCAACGCTGCTAGGGTTGGCAAAGTTCAAATTCCAGAGGAACATGGTTTCCACGAAGCCCAACGCTTGCCCGATCTGGAAGGCTTTTAGATTGTACTCGGCCTGATGCGCGACGCTGTTATAGGCCATCCACGTTTCGGGTGGCGCACCGCTGAAACCATCCCACGTTCCCCAACCGAACTCAGTTGCCCAGAGTTTGGCGCTGCTGTGGCGGTACGACAGCATGATCTGGCGATAATCCGCCAAGGTGTCGAGAAAGAAGAACTGTGGCTTATCGTCCCAACCCTGACCATCGACCTTGTTACAACAGCGCACATCGGGCGGGTTGCCCCAGCCGAAGGGATGCACACCCACGCGGATGTCATAGTTGCCAAGGCCGCTGCTGTACATCTGGCGCAGGTAGTCGCGGTCGTTGATGCTGACAGCCGTGTTATCCGCCGGAGCCAACCCCGCGCTCACGATGATGATCGACGATGAATAGGTGCGGATGGCAGCATAGGCCGGTTTGAACAGCGACATATAACCTTCGCCGGTGAAGGGCAGCGTCCCTTGCCATTCGCGCATCAGGTTCGGTTCGTTCCACACCTCAATCGCGCTGACGTTGGGGCCAAGCTGCGCCAAGAGCAGCGTGATAAACCGCGCGAGTTCGGCAGGGTCATCCGGCGGGCCGTCTTCATTGCGCGAGGTACGCGCCCATTCCGGCGCTTTGGCAATACTCAACATGACGCGGTAGCCGCTGGCACGGGCTTCGTTGATGTGCGCTTGTAGTTTGGTGAACTCGCCGCCGAGCTGCCCGCGTGAAGGTTCGAGCGCTTTCCAACTGGCTTGCAGCTTCACCCAGCCGACGTTGAGCGACTTAGAAGCGGTCATCACGTTACGCCAGCCGGTATCCTCGACATTCCAATCGAGCTGTACGCCCATCTGGTCGGTCTTGAAGGCCGTGACCATCGGCGGCGGGTTGCTGATGACAATCGGGGCGACGTTCATGCCTGCCGGTGTACCACCCGCGCCGCCACCATCAGCAGGGGCGAGGTAGTAGGCATCGGCTTCACCTTCCGCCGTCCACCCTTTGAGGCCGTTCCAGTCAATTTCCCACCAGCGGATCTGGTCATCGGGGTCGCAGACAGGGCCACCGATGACGAGGAAGCGCGTGGTTGGCGGCATGTAGCCGATGATCTCGTTGGACTTACCCGCGCCGGAGCGCACACGGTTAGCAACGCCGCCTTCGGTCACGATACCCGCGATACCGACACTCATCTGCGAGGGAGTCGGTGAGCCGGGGCAAACATCGCCGGTTGTGCCGGGAATGGTCGGGATAGGCAGCGGAGTCGGCGTGGCGCGTTGCAATGGATACGGATCGGTGTTATCCGGCTCACCGTCACCGTCGGTGTCGCGGTTGAGCGGGTCGGTGCCAATCTTGACTTCCTGCCCGTCGATCAAGCCATCGCCATCGGTGTCGCGGTTGAGCGGGTTGGTGCGCCAGACCTGCACTTCTTCGCCATCGGTCAGGCCGTCACCATCGGTATCGGGCAGGTTCGGGTCAGTGCCAATCGCGCTTTCACGAATGTTCGAGAGACCGTCACCGTCCGTATCCGCCTCGACAATCGCCGTAGCGGTGGCGCTGGTGAAGGTTGAAGCCGCGACCACTGTGGCGGTGGCGTTGTTGTTGTTGGTTGTGACCACACTCAGCAAGCCGATGGCACCCGCGATGATGCACCCCAGCAGCAGCAGCAGTACGCAGCCGATCATCAAGCCGGTAATCCGCGCGGGGACGACGACCTCGCCCGTTTGGGTTTGCGGCTGAGTTTGTTCCTGCGGCACCGCGCTGACGGTGATCTCGAACGGGAATGTTTCCGGCCTACCGAACCACGGGCGGCGTTTGGGTACAGGTCGCAGTGTTACCCGTTCGCTTTGCCCCGGCGCGAGGGTGTACTGCTTGCCTTCCATCTCGAAGCGTATGGCTTGTTCACGGTCACGGGCTTGGATGGTATAGGTGGCGAAGGTGTTGCCGGTATTGTTGATGCTGAGTTCGGCACGGCGACCACCACGCAGGCGTTCCGGCTCAAGGTCACTGATGAAGTTGTAGAATGGCTCGACTTGCAACGCGCCCTGCAACCCCGGCGAACTGATGCCCTGCGCCCGTGCTGTGACGCGCACCTCGAAGGCGTGCGCCCCCGCGCTGCTGGTGGTGTGCAGCGGCGGGTGGAACGTCACCGATGTGGTATCGCGCTTGGCAGGCAGCAGGTAGAGCGAGTCGGCGGGCTGTGTCACCCAGCTTGGCGGCAGGCCAACCACCTCGACGCGGAAGTGATCCACCACATCGCTGCGGTTGGTGATCTCAATCGGCAGCGTGGTACTCGAACCCGGCACCACCTGTAACACCGTCCCGTTGACGTTCAGGCCGATCTTTTCCAGTTCGGCAGGGGGCGGTGGGGGCGGGGGCTGCACGACAACCTGCGCATCGCCACCATCCGTATCGAACTCACCATTGGCCGCCGCCGATGCGCCGCGTGGTCGGCGGTAAACTTTCGCGTCGAGGTCTTCGGCTTCTTCGATGCGCAGCCAGAACGACCCGACCCGCAGTGTTTCGCTTTTCTCCCAAATTTCGGCGATGTTGTGAATGAGTTTGTAGTTGCCCACATACGTGCCGTTGTGCGATCCGAGGTCGAGCAGCCGGTAGGTGTTGCCCAACCCGCGTTCGAGGCGCAGGTGGCGGCGTGATACCTTGTCGCTCGGCAGCACGATGTCCATCTCCTGATCGCGCCCCAGCGTGAACACATTTTTATCCAGCGGAATGACGCGCGTCGGGTACTCGTCGCTGTAAATCACCAGCCGGTCAATATCGGTGCGCTCACCGAGTTCGGGGTAGCGGGTCGCCATCGGCATGAAAGCTGATAGGGGTTTGGGCATCAGCACCGTGGCGAAGTTATCCACCACCGCGCTGGTGAAGCGCCCCGCGCCCACACCCTCGCCGCTGTTGGCGATGCCCGTGCGCTGTAACGCCCGCGAGAGATCACCCGCCGTTTGGAAGCGGTTGTTGGCGTTTTTTTCCAGCGCCCGCATGACGATCTTTTCGAGGTCGTCCGGTATTTCTTCGCGGTAATCGGTTGGTGCTTGCAGCGGCTCACGCGCGTGCATCCGCACCGCTTCGGCAATCGAGCGCGGCTGGTAAGGCGGCTTGCCGATGAGCATCTCGTACAGCAGCACGCCCAGCTCGTAAATATCGCTGCGGAGGTCAACCCGTTCGCCCAAACACTGTTCCGGCGACATATACGGGAAGTCGGTGTCGGGTTTGTCGGTGACGAAAATTTCGCCGGTCGCCGACTGCTGCGCCACGGTGAAATCCGTCAGCACCGGCTGGTAGCGCACAATTGGCCCGATGACCGCGCTGGTCTTGAGTACCACACCTTCCGGCTTGAGGTCGCGGTGGATCATGCCCTGCTGATGGGCGTAGTGCATCCCATCGGCGATCTGCACCGTCAGGCTGACGACTTCCGACAGATCAACCTGCTTATTCTGTTCGCGCAGGCGGTTCATATACTGGCGCAGGCTGATGCCGGTGATGAGTTCCATCACCATGAACAGCTCGTTATCCACGTTGTCGTAGGACAGCACATGGACGATGTTCGGGTGGTCAAGGCGGCTCAACATGCGCGACTCTTGCAAGAAGCGCTGCTTGAGCGCATCCTGTGAGGCGAGGTTGGGGTGCATGATCTTGAGCGCTACCGCCCGTTCCAGCGGCAGTTCAGTCGCCTTATACACGCTCGTCAGGCTGTTCTGCCCGATGAAGCGGTCGATGCGGTAATTCTTGATGCGCTTGCCAACTAACCCGCGTGTGTCCTTGAGTTCGACACCCTGAAACACATCCAGTTCGCGGGTGCCGCGCTCGAACTGCATCCAATAGTGACCCATGCGGACGATCTCGTCCGGCTCCCACTGCACCTGCGTGTTGGGAACCAGCAGCGTATCGCCCACCCATGTGCCGTTGGCGGAATTCAGGTCGGTGATGTACAGGTTGCCATCGGACTTCGCTTCGATCCGTGCATGACGGCGTGAGATACGCTTACCATCCAGCACGATGTTCTGGTCGTCGTCGCGTCCGATGTCAATGATCTCCGAGTCGATCTTGACCATCTGGATCGGGTGTTCTTCGCTGTACAGAATCAGGCGGTCGCTTGTCCGCATCTCAAGGCTCAGGGGTGGCGGCGAAAAGGCCGGCATCTCCAGCGGCAGCGGCTTGGGCATGATGACCGTAGCAAAGGCTTCGAGGTCAAACTCACCCGTTTCCATCTTATTCGGCACCGGCAGCACCGCGTCGGCGGGTAGTTCGCGCTTCGGTTCGTACTCCATCCAGTAGGTGCCGATGCGCAGAATCAATTCATCGGTCAGGCGAATCGGTGAGTTGATCGCGATACGCTTGTCGTTCAGCATCACGCCGTTGACCGAGCCTAAATCGGTCAGGTAAAACGCCCCATCTTGCATCCGTTCGATACGGGCATGGCGGCGCGAAATGCCTGCGCCTTCCAGCACAATATCGCGGTTTTTGGCGCGGCCAATACTCAGGTGATCTTTGTCCAGCTTGACCGTCAGCGTCGGTTCATCTTCGCTGTAAAACACCAGACGATCATAGGCCATCTGGTCGGCGGTCAGGTAAGGCGGTGTATAACGCGGGCGTTCCTTGGGCGGGAAGTCGAACGCCTGCGTCTTGATTTCGTCGTCAAAAAGGTGCGTATCCGGTGGCGGTGGGGGCGGGGTATCCGCGACCAGCGGGTTGGTCGCAAATGCCGCGTCGTCGATATTCGGCGCGGCGCTTTCCACCACCTCTGGCTTGAGTAACAATTGCATCCAGTAATCACCGACGCGCACCGTCACACCGGGGTTCAGGATGACAGGCGAGTCCGGCGTAATCCGTTCGGATGCAATCCACACGCCGTTGGCCGAGTTCATATCGGTGATGTAATAGCGCCCATTCGGTTTGCGTTCCACCTGCACATGGTTGCGCGAGGCCATCGTGCCTTGCAGCACCACCGTCCGGTTGGGTGCGCGGCCAATCGTCACCACCGGCTTATCGAGGTTGGCGGTAAAGGTCGGCAGGTCGCGGTTGTAAAACACCAAACGGTCGAACAGGATCGGCTCGTCATCATCCGGTCGCGGAATATCCTCGTCGATGTTCGTCGGCAGTTGCGTTTCCATCAACGCCGTCGATAGATCCGTGGCGAAGGTGTCCTCAAGGTTGGTGCTGGCGCTCGATTTCATCACAATGACCTGCTGCACCGGCTTCTTTTCGACCGGCTTTTGCAGGGCAGCCAGCGCTTCGACCAGTTCCCGCGCGGTTTGGTAGCGCAGGTTGGGGTCTTTGGCGAGGCACTTGACGATGATCTCTTCCAGCTCCGGCGGGAAGTTGGCTTGCACGGCTGAAGGCAGCGTCAGCGGTTCACGGGCGTGCATCCGTGCTGCCTCGGCGATGTTCTTGGGGTGGTAAGGCAGCCTGCCAACAGCGAGTTCATACAGGATGATGCCCAGCGCGTAAATGTCACTACGCGAATCTACATTTTCCGCCAAACATTGTTCCGGCGACATGTACGGATAGGTGCCGATAGGCTGCTGGTCGGTGATGGCGTTCTCACCGCTGCTCGTCAGCTTGGCGAGGCCGAAGTCCGTCACAATCGGGCGGTAATTCAGGCGGTCGCCATCCGGTTCCGGCTTGAGGATGACGTTATCGGGCTTCAGGTCGCGGTGAACCATGCCCTGACGGTGGGCATAATCCACGCCGTCCGAAAGCTGCCGGACGATCTCAATCGCCTCTTGATAATCGACAAACTTATTTTCTTCGTGCAGGCGTTTGACATATTGGCGCAGGTTGCCGCCAATAATCAACTCCATCACCAGAAATAAATTATTCTCTGTGTTATTGAAAGAAAGAACCCGAACAATGTTCGGGTGGTCGAGGTGGGCTGCTGCCCGCGCTTCTTGCAAAAACCGCTGTTGGAAGCTGGCTTGTGATGCCAGATGCGGGTGCATAATCTTGATGGCGACCTGCCGCTGTAATTTAATATCGGTCGCCTTATAAACAGCCGCCATACCCCCTTGACCCAGCACCAGTTCAAGGCGGTAATTTTCTATTATTTTGCCGATCATCCCCTTGTCTGGCATCTTACTTTCCTGAGTGCGGTAGGGGCGCAGTCGTGCGCCCCTATCATCAATGTGTTTATTTTTGGGTTATTTCACAACACGGACGCGGTGTTCGCGTCCTCGTCTACGGTACATCATTTTGGCGTGTAGGGCCGGAGGTGCCGCCGGCAAGCCCCTACATCAAATCCTTTGTCTTGCTCCCACCCTCGTTTACGGGGGAGGGCTGGGGTGGGGGTCTATCCCCTCTGTATTCTCTCTGCATTTCTCTGCGTCTTAGCGCCTTTGCACCTTTGCACCTTTGCACCTTTGCGTTAAAAATCTCTGTGCCTCTGCGTCTTTGTGGCAATCCTATTCTTCTTGCGGCTTTTTCTTCACACCCGCGCCGCCTTGCTGCACCACATGGGTGAGTTCATGCGCCAGCAAACGCTGTCCATCGGATGAACCGGGATTATACTCGCCCGACCGGAAAAAGATGTCGCTGCCGGTGGTGAATGCCCGTGCGCCCAGTTCTTTGTTCAGGTTGTCGGATTCACCGTCGGTATGCACGTTCACACCGCTAAAGTCGCGCCCCATGCTGGACTCGAACAATTCACGGTTCACATCCGGTATCGTTTGTCCGCTGCCAGATTTGGCGCTGATGCGAGATTCAACATCGCTGCTGGCGTCGAAGCTGCCACTTTTATCGACTGGCATCTCGTCATCCTTGCGTTGGATGCGCTTCATTTGCAATTCTTCATCCTCGGCCTCGCCGCCTTCCTCGCGCTGGATGGAAGTATCGACGCGC
>JAPUDW010000023.1 GCA_027492915.1 Bacteroidota bacterium
TGGCGCTAGTGAAGCAGGCACGGTTGGAAAATGAACATGTTATCGTGAGCATTTTTGTAAACCCCACGCAGTTTGCCCAGAACGAGGATTTGTCAAAATACCCGCGCGATTTGCCACACGATTTGAGTATGCTGCGTGAAGCGGGTGCGGATGTGGTTTTTACCCCCACGCCAGACATTATTTACCCACCAAATTTTCAAACGTGGATTGAGGTCGAGCAGGTATCACAGGGGCTGGAAGGCCAGCGGAGACCAGAGCATTTTAGAGGTGTTGCGACGGTTGTTGCTAAGCTCTTTAATCTGACCCAGCCAAATCGTGCCTATTTCGGGCAAAAGGATGCACAGCAGGTTGCCGTCATTAAACGTATGACCCGCGACCTAAACTTTCCGCTTGAGATTCGTGTTTACCCGACAGTTCGTGAGGCTGATGGTCTGGCGATGAGTTCGCGCAATGTCTATCTCTCGAATAAGCAGCGTTTAGCCGCTTTAGTTATCCGTAGGTCACTCTTAGCGGCTGTGGATGTCTATAAGCAGGGTAAGCGGGAACCTGAGGACATTCGGGTAGCTGTCGAGAACACAGTGGCGAGTGAGCCTTTAGCAGAACTTGATTATGTATCGGTTGTGGAAGCGGGAACACTGCGAGACGTTAAGCCATCCTTTGACAAGCCGATATTGGTGTCGTTGGTGGTCAAAATGGGCAGCACACGGTTATTAGACAATATCCTGCTGCCTGATAACTTGAACACATTGGAAAGTTTGACAGCAACGTTGGGAGCAGGATGATTTCTCATCTGCTACTCAGTGATCTTTTAAAACATCTCTTACATACTTACGTATACATTATTAGTAGGGTAGTTGATCCAAGAATGGAGTTTATTCTATGGGATACGGGTTAGGCATAGGTGGTTTGTTTAATTCAAGCTATTTCTTGCTGGTGTTTATTCCAGCAATTGTACTTTCGCTCGTGGCTCAATTTTTGGTGTCGAGTGCATTCAGCAAATGGACGAAGATTCGCAACAGCGCGGGTTTGACCGGCGAACAAGCAGCGCGACGTATTATCCAATCTGCTGGTTTGCAAGGTGTGCAGTTAGAAGGTACCGCAGGTGTTCGCACTGACCATTTTGACCCTGCCTCAAACGTGGTACGCATGTCTCAAGAAGTGGCAACGACGCCATCCATTGCCGCAATGGCTGTGGTTGCGCATGAGTTGGGACATGCCCAACAGTACGCTGAACGGTCAATGCTTATTCAACTACGAAGTTTTTTGGTTCCAGCGATGCAGTTTAGCCCCATAATCTCGTATGCTTTGATTATGATCGGCTTGCTTTTTCGTGTAGCGGGTTTCCTTGAGTTAGGTATTTTGTTTTATGGGGTCGTTGTAGCGTTTATGTTATTGACACTGCCGGTTGAAATTGATGCCAGCTTGCGAGGATTGCGCCTCCTGCGTTCTACCGGATTGATGACTTCTGAAGAGGATTCAGGTGGGTCACGGCAGGTGTTGACCGCCGCAGCATTGACCTATGTTGCAGCCGCAGTGACAGCATTGTTAAACCTGCTGTACTACATCAGCTTGGCTAACGGTCGACGACGTTAAGAATTTGCGGTAAGAATGTATTTCGAAAGCTCGGTTGATGACAACCGGGCTTTTTTATTCTCAAATCTTAGAGTTGATCGACTTTATCCCTTAGTCTACGGATACGACCACGCCGAGGATTAATGCGTTCGATAAAGTTTTGCAAACGCTGATTTAAGCGCTTCCACTGTGCGCGTACCCGAACTGTCAAATAGCTGAATTGTCGGCGCTGCTGGTTAATTGAAATGCCAGTACGGGTGTCGGAAGATTTTGCGCCTGTCCACTTGATAATCATTGAAGCCCATGTTAAGCCACCACCGAAACCGATGAATGCGGCATAGTCGCCGAGGTTTAGACGTTTTTGGTCGATTGCTTCGCACAAGGCAATAGGGATGGATGCCGCGGAAGTGTTGCCATAACGCTCTACATTAAGCACGAACATTTCGGGGTCAACGTTTAGGGAGCGGGCGGCAGCTTTGATAATGCGCTCATTAGCTTGATGTGGGACAATCAACGCAAGATCTTCGATGCCAATATTAGCCTTTATAAGTGCTTGTTCGATACTGTCTTTAATCACCCGTGTTGCAAACTTAAAGACTTCGCCGCCGTTCATATGCATTTTATGCATTTTGCGACCATTGGAGGAGAAATCTGAGTGGTAAAGGTCTTCGCTACCTACTGTTGGTATGCCCAGTAAATCGCCACCAGAACCGTCTGAGCGGAGGACTGCGGATAGTACACCACCTTCAATGTTACTGGCCTTGAGGACGACGGCACCAGCGCCATCCCCAAACAAGATGCATGTACCGCGATCTTGCCAATCCATAACGCGCGTCATGGTTTCTGCACCAATAATCACGGCTACCTGCATACTCCCAGAGCGGATGGCTTGGGCGGCCATATCAAGCCCATAGACAAAACCTGAACAAGCAGCACTGAGGTCAAAAGCCCCTGCGCGTGAGGCGCCCAACCAATTCTGAATGAGCGACGCGGTGCTAGGGAAAATGTTTTCCGGTGTTGAAGTCGCGACTATGATTAAGTCAATATCGGTTGGTAGAATATCTGCGACTTCCAAGGCCTTTCGCGCAGCTTTTAGGCCGAGACTGGCTGTTGATTCGGTTTCGCCCGCGATTCGGCGTTCTTTAATACCAGTGCGTGACTGAATCCATTCGTCGCTAGTTTCAACAATCGCTTCAAGATCATGGTTTGTCAGGATTTTTTCTGGCACGGACATACCCCAGCCCACTATGTGCGCATAGCGGGTGCTGGGGATGGCCGGCATTTCGTTATTTGGAGTGACCATTTTGCTCGTATTTGCCAAATATGATGACAGCGTTGTGCCCACCAAAGCCGAAGGAATTGCTCATCACAGTTTTAAGCTCGCGCTTAACCCCTACATTCGGAGTGTAGTTCAGATCACATTCCGGGTCTTGGTTGTCGAGGTTGACTGTTGGTGGAATGAAGTTGTCGCGCAGCGCCATGATCGAAAATACGGCTTCGACGGCACCTGCTGCACCCATTAAATGTCCGGTGACCGACTTGGTTGAACTGATGGGGATTTCGTAAGCGGTTTCGCCCAGTGCGCGTTTAATTGCTACGGTTTCACTTTTGTCATTCAGTGGTGTGCTGGTTCCATGCGCATTGATATAGCTAATATCTTCTGGTTTCATATTTGCATTTTCGAGCGCTAGTTCCATTGCCTTCGCTGCACCTTCACCTGTTTCCAATGGCGCGGTGACGTGGTAGGCATCACAACTTTGACCATAGCCCAAGATTTCGGCGTAGATTTTTGCCCCGCGTGCAATAGCATGGTCAAGATCTTCCAACATCAACAGCGCTGCGCCCTCGGCAACGACGAAACCATCGCGGTCAGAGTCGAATGGACGCGAGGCTTTTTCTGGCGCATCATTCCGACGTGAAATCGCAGTCATATTATTGAAGCTTGCCATCGCAATTTCAACCAAACCAGCTTCGGCACTACCTGCCAAAATCGCTTTTGCACCGCCGCGACGGATGATTTCGGTGGCTTCGCCGATGCTGTTATTACCCGTGGCACAAGCCGTTGAGATGGCAAAGTTTGGGCCGCGCAAGCCCCATGTCATCGCTACTTTAGATGAAGGGCTGTCAGGAAGCATCATCGGCACCATCAATGGACTAACTGCCTTTGCGCCGCGCTCAAGGAACGATTTAACAGCTTCAAAAATTGACCCGATGCCCCCAATACCGCTGCCCATGATGCAGCCCACATCGTACTGGTTGTCTTCGGTAATTTTGAGGCCAGAATCTTCGAGCGCTGCTTGTGCGGCAACCATGCCGAGCT
>JAPUDW010000024.1 GCA_027492915.1 Bacteroidota bacterium
AGCTAACGCCGATGCCGGTATCGCGAATGGCGACGCGCAGGGTTACGGCATCCACGGCGTCACCATGCCCGCGCAGGATACGCTGTTCACCGCCCTTGCCCAAGTTCCAGATGCGCACGGTGGTATCCGCGCCGGCAGATACAATCAACCGACCATCTGCGTTGACGGCGATACTTTTCACCGGCCCCTCGTGACCATCGAGCTTGCCGCGTAGTTGCAGCGTTTGCCCATCGAGTAAGCTAACCCCTTCGGCATTAGCGACCGCCAGCGCTTGCCCGTTCGGCGACCAGACAACCCTGCTTACCCAACCTTTGCGGGTACGTGCCATTTCCACCAGCCGCGTCACATTTTCACTCGTAATCACCATAACGATCCTTACTATTGTGGGGCAGTATCGTGTATGCTTACCCCATCAATTCACCTTCGCAACTTCAACATAAACTGCCTATAATCTTATCTCATGACACACATTGGACTGAATGCCCATCTCCTTTCGAGCAAAGCGGGTTATCGCTCGGCAGGAATTCACGGCTATATCTTTCACACGCTCACGCATATGGCAGCGGTTGCACCTCCCGATTGGCGCTTCACAGCGATGGTGGGGGCGGCGAACAATACACAGTTCAGCCGTTTCACCATGCGGCGTTCATACTGGGATACCGAATCGCCCATACAGCGCATCGTGTGGGAACAAGCGCTGCAACCCTTTCAACTCGGCGAGTTTGATCTGTATCACGGCCTTGCGTTTGTCGCGCCGCTGCTGCTGACCAAGCTGGGTCTGATTACGGTTTATGACCTGAGCTTTCTGCATTACCCGAAGGTACTATCAACCTCACGCCGGCTTTACCTGCGGTTGCTCACGGCACTGTCATGCAGACGTGCGGAACGGGTAATCGCGATTTCACAAAGTACCGCCCAAGATGTCATCGCCTCGTTCGGTATCGCTGCCAACAAGGTGGATGTTGCCGCACCGGGTTATGACGCGGCGATTTATAAGCCCTTGCCGGCAGCAGCAGTGACGGCGTTTCGCCAGCGGCGTAATTTACCGGATCGTTTCTGGTTGTTCCTCGGTACGCTAGAACCGCGCAAAAACTTGGCGATGCTGCTGCAAGCCTACGCGGGGTTGAAGCCGGATGACCGCTTACCGCTGATCCTCGCCGGGGGTAAAGGCTGGGATTACGACGACATCTTCCAAACCATCGAACGCTATAACCTGACTAACCACATCCAGTTACCGGGTTATCTGCCTATCGAAGAACTTCCCCTCTGGTACAATAGTGCCGAAGCTTTCCTTTATCCATCGGTATTTGAGGGTTTCGGCATTCCCGTCCTCGAAGCGATGGCCTGTGGTACGCCGGTGATTGTATCCAACGCCTCATCGCTGCCGGAAGTCGTCGGTGAAGCAGGTGTTTCGCTGCCGCCGCACGCTATCGACCAATGGAGGCAAGCGCTATACCGTGCCAATCATGATGCGGATTGGCGTCAACATGAATCAGAACGCGGTCAAACCGCCGCCAAACGCTATAATTGGCAAGAAACCGCGCGGCAAACGATCAACAGTTATCGTCAGGCGCTGGAATAACACCGAATTCGTAGGCATACTGTAAGGCATATGAGCAGCAGCAACATTATCCCCCCCAAGAAAAATCTGTATCTGCCATCCGGTTTCTATCCGGTATTGGATATTATTCTGGTGTTCGTGGCCTTTGTCGCCGCCTACTATATGCGCTATGAGCTTCAGCTTATTCGTCCGGTGGGCGAAGCCTTTCGTGCGCCGTTCCAACCATACCTGCCCTATACCGCTATCTTCGCGGGTATGATCTATGTCAACTACCGTGCCAGCGGCCTGTATAAACAAAATCGTGGGCGGTCATACTGGGACGAGCTTTATGCAGTCATCAACGGCGTAACCAACTCGACGGTCGTGCTGCTCGGTTTGTACTTCTTGTTTCAACCACTGGTTTTCAGCCGTTTGATGGCGCTGTATGCAGCCGCGATCAGCATCATTTTGCTCGCGCTCGTTCGGGCGCTGCGACGGCTGGTACGCGCGTATTTACGCACCAAAGGCTACGGCATCCAGCGCACACTGGTGATCGGCTCCGGCGATGTGGCAATGGCGGTCGTGCGAACCATGATCGCCCGTAAAGAACTGGGCTACATGCCGATTGGTTATGTGGATGACGACCCTGAACGCGCGAGTACCAACCTTGGGCGGGTGCGCGGTTTAGGTGGGCTAAAAAATCTCGGCAAGACTATTCAAAATCACGGTATCGATACCGCTATTATCACCCTGCCGTGGAGTGAACACGACCGCATCCTCGATCTGGTACAAATCTGCCGCCGCGCCAAAGTCGAAGTGCGCGTGGTGCCGGACTTATTCCAACTCAACTTGCGACAGGTGCAAATTGAGAATTTGGACGGGATTCCGCTGTTAGGTGTTACCGGAGACGCGGTACTGCTCGGTCATCAGCGCGTGCTGAAGCGGTTAATCGACGTTGGGCTGATTGCCATTACCTCACCGATTCTGGTACTGCTGTTCGCGATTGTGGCAATTGCCATTCGCCTCGAAAGCAGCGGGCCGGTTCTCTATACACAGCGGCGCATCGGCCTCAACGGCAAAGCGTTTGATATGATAAAGTTTCGCAGTATGGTGTTGAACGCCGATGAACTGCGCGCGCAGTTGGTGAAGGAATCGGGTGAAGACCCGCGCCACCCGAAAATCAAGAACGATCCGCGTATCACAGGGGTCGGGCGTTTCATCCGCGCGACGAGCCTTGATGAACTACCGAACCTCATCAACGTATTACGGGGGCAAATGAGCCTTGTCGGGCCGCGACCACCGACACCGGATGAGGTTAAGCTGTACGAACCGTGGCACATGCAGCGCCTGCAAACCCTCCCCGGCCTCACGGGGTTATGGCAGGTCAACGGGCGCAGCGATGTGCCGTTTGACGAAATGTGCCTGCTCGATATTTATTACATCGAAAATTGGTCAGTCGGTATGGACGCGCAAATCCTCATGATGACATTACCGCGCGTCCTGCTGCGGCACGGGGCGTATTAGGGTCTCGTCCAAATCTTGTTGCCAGAGTCAAACACCCAACCTTGCGGTGGTTGAGGATTACATGATGCAGGTAATGTCGATGCGTTACTGGTATCGAAGTTAATCTTCACCTCTACATCATTACCCGTTGCGGCTTTGTGCAAGAATTTGATGAAGTTTCCCAGTGTGAGCTGTGCTTGCTTTTGAGCACGATCTAGAATTCCGCCCTCAATCGAGTCATTTACAAACTCTCCCATTGCATCGTACTGTGCTAATTGTCGGGCAGCATCCCAATCGGCACTACAAGCAGTCGTAGACGTATCGTACTGATCGATGTAATCAATGCGGCAACTTGTTAGTTGTGCTGCTGGCAGGTTAAGTGTATAGGTATTTGTCTCTGCGTCATAACTCACTCCACCCTCTTTCAATTGATTGAGGTCAATACCCGCTTCCACCGTTCCTTGCGCCACATGATTGACTGAAAAACCACAGGCATTTAATGCACCTTGCTGCACACCGACGAAAATATCGGCCTTCGCCACTTGTGCGCTAATGCTGACAAGTTGTCCCATCGGTTGAATGCCATTTACAATTGTTTGGCTACTGACTACGCTGGCTTTCGCAGGGGTGGGTTTTATACCCAAAAGTGTACCTAAATCAAAGCTCAAAGTGGCAAGATTTCCAAGCAGAAATACAATAACTACTACGATTAGAAGTGCGCCAATCCACTTTATATTGTTAATCATAAAATTCACCTTTTTTCGGAAAGTATTAGTCTTAATTATAACCATCGAAGCGTTATCCGAGCGTAACATTTTATTCATA
>JAPUDW010000025.1 GCA_027492915.1 Bacteroidota bacterium
CCATCTTTAATCGCCTCGTCAAACTGTGCTTGAATCGCCCATTCAAGTTCGGCTTTCTGGCGCAGCATTGGCGCAACCGGGTCGGCGTGCTGCATATCACCTAATGCCAGTGCGAACGCCAGCAGGTGCTGCGTATAAGCAATTTTGAGTTCGTCAGTGAGTGTCGGGTCTTCCGCCAGCACCTTCGAAACATCTGCGGTTTCAACAGGCTGGTTGTTGATGAGCGAGTTGTCTAACCGCAGCCGGTAGGCCGCGTAGCCGAGCGCTTCTGCCAGCCCCTCACCACGCTTAATACGCCATGCCGCAACTGCCGTGAGACCGCGTGTCTGCTGGCTGACGAGTTCTGCGTCTAGTCGCAGTTGGCTGGCGACGAAGTGGCTGTAATTATCTGCAACTACATTTCCACCCAACTTACCCTTTTGCCAACCGTAAACCAGTGTTTGCCGCGAGAGTTTTTCACCGCCGAAGAAGCGAATTTGTGCATCCACCTTCGTGTTTTCGAGCGTGTTGGTTGCGAATGTAACACCGAATCGCGCTGAGGGTGGCAGCAGTGCCAGCAACCCCTGAACGAACTGTACACGGGTTGCAAGGTCGCTGGGTGCGCCCTGTACCACCAGCGGAACCCCTTGCACAATAGCCGCCAGCAGCGACTCGATAATATCAATCTGGTTGTGGGTGTAGCTCATCAAGTCAAGGATATCGTCAATTTGCTGGTCACTCGATACCGGTTCGGGATGGTCGACCAGCAGTTGGTTCAGTTTGGTATTGGGTCGCTCGATAGGCGGCATTTGGACTTCTGCCAGCCCGATGATGGCTTTCAGGTTGCCACCAATCGCCCGCAGTACATCAGTTGGCATGATAATGAAATGCCACAGCGATATGCCTGCCGGTGTTGTTTGTGACTGTGCCAGCACAAACGGAATCGCTTGTCTGCCACGTATCAGCGCCCATGAGCCAGTAGGGGTATCAGCAGGGGGGATGAGCGCGTCTTGGATAATCTCATCCACCTGTTCCTGCTCAATGCCCTGTGACTTGGCTAAAACCTGTGCTTCACTATCAGGCTGCCCCGCCAACTGACCATAATAAAAATGTTCGAGTGCGTAAGTTACTGTCGACACAGTTAATTCTTTCTATGAGCACGTCAACATAAAACAGAGGATAACCATCAAGAATGTATAATAAATTGTCTGTTTAACTATAAATCATACTTGCTTATACGACCACTATACGCTCGTACCCCTATCACCATGCTAAATGAAACAGCGCCGAATTTCGACGCTGCTTTACAATTAATTCATCTGTTGTAGGTTATTTGCTGTTCCGGTCATAAGGGATGATTTTATCCCACTCGTCGGCGGCTGAGCGTGCCACGATGGCGATAATCGGCTCATCACCGATGTTAAAGACTTCGTGTGGTACACCCGATTCGATATAAATAAAATCGCCGGCTTCATTTTCTAAGACTTCCTTGAGTCCATCACCAAATTCATGGCGAACTTTGCCCTGCAAAATGTAGAGCATGACCTCGAAGCCATCATGAATATGGGCATAGGCGACACCACCGACCGGCACGGTCGCCACGTTCATCGACAGTCCCTTGGAGTTTACGTTCTTGCCGGACATCCCTTGCTTATACTGGATATTATTCCATTGACGGGACTTGCCCCCGCCGCGAATTGTCCAGATGCCACCGAGGTTTTCTACCTGTTCCTTGAGTTCTTCTGGTGTAACATCTTTCTTAATCAGTTCAGGCATGAGTTTTGCTCCTTAAAATAATGCTGATGGTCAATAAGTATGCGGTAATGTGTAGTCAGGTCATCAGGGTACGACTTTCTGATGATCTGTGGTGGTTGACCATAGAATGACATCTGCACTATAACGCGGCGGTTAGACTTCCGCAACGCTATTGGTTTGCTTGTTGTCTGCGCTGGTCAACCGTTTTAATGAACCCGTGCGGTCTTTATTCCACGCTGGTTTTGCTTCTTTACTACGGCATCCGCTGGGCTGTAGCTCGTAGCATATCGTCAATTGGGGTTTCTTTATGATATTCGAGATAAAGCGGGTTTCCACCACTTGCCCCTCAAATACACCGGAGAGGCTAGTGATGGCTTCCCCACCCGCCTCCGCCCGGCGTTTCGATAACGACTTTATCACCTGCTTGAACACTGCCCGTAAATTTCCCGCCGACTTTTTGCACTTGCTGGTCATTGCGGATAATTGTATTTTTGCCTGTTTCGCCTGCCGCGCCGCCCTCTAACCCGTAAGGGGAATAGATTCGTCGTTCGCTGTTGATCGTCATCGTGGCAGGAGCGAGGAATTCATACACACGCCGCACTCCCGCGCCGCCTGTGTGTTTTCCTGCGCCCCCCGAACCTTCACGAAGGCTGTATTCCACCACCCGCACGGGTAGCGTATATTCCAGCGCTTCGACAGGGGTATTGCGCGTGTTAGTCATATGGCTGTGCCGTCCGCTCAGGCCATCACCCGCTGCGCCCGCACCATGCCCCCCTGCGATAGTTTCATAATAGACGAAAGCTCGTCCGTTGAAGTTCCCCCCCAATGTGAAGTTATTCATGCTGCCTTGGCTGGCTGCCGGAATACGCCCCGGTAAAGCTTGTGCCAGCGCACCGAGTACCGCATCAACCACCCGCTGACCCGTTTCTGTGTTGCCTACCGCCACCGCCGCTGGGAAGTCAGGGTTAAGCAAACTGTGGGGTGGGGTAATAACGCTGACAGGCGCAAAGCAGCCGTGGTTAACTGGCACATCATCTTCCGCTAGTAGCCGCACACAGTACCACGTCGCCGACCGTACAATCGCCTCAACCGCATTGATATTCCCCGCCACTTGCGGCGCACTGCCCGTAAAATCGACGGTCATTTGAGAGCCTGTTACCCGTAAAGTCACCTTGATCGGGATGTGGAACTCACGCTGACCGTCGCCTTCCATCGCATCCTCAAAAATGTATCCCCCATCGGGTATCGCGGTAATCACCGCTTCCGTCATCCGGCGCGAATAGTCGAGTAGAGCAGCCGCATGTTCGCTTACCCGCGTTTCCGCATGTTCGGCAACCATCGCCAGCAGTCGCCGTTCGCCCACCCGCTGTGCCGCCAACTGCGCTTCAAGGTCGCCAAGCCGTTCCTCCGGGGCGCGGCTGTTGGCGGTAATCAAACCCAACACGCCAGTATTACGCTTGCCAGCCTCAATCAACTTAATCGGCGGAATGATGATTCCTTCTTGGTAAAGCTCGGTACTCAGCGGTAGCGACCCCGGCGACATTCCGCCAACGTCTGCATGGTGGGCACGGCTGGCGACAAAAAACTTCACTATTCCCTCTACAAACACCGGCGACACCATCGTTATATCTGGCAAATGTGTCCCGCCGTGGTACGGGTCATTGAGGATGATGACATCACCGGACGCCAGCGTATCGAACTCGCGCAGTGCATACTCCACCGATGCCGGCATACTCCCCAGATGCACCGGAATATGGGCTGCCTGTGCTACCATGCGTGCCTGTGCATCAAACACCGCGCAGCTAAAATCTAACCGTTCGCGGATGTTGGGGCTAAAGCTGGCGCGTTGCAGCGTCACCCCCATTTCCTCGGCAACTGCCGCGAATAGGTTTTTAAACACTTCCAGTGAAATCGGGTCTACTGTCATTTACTACAACACCCGCTCCAAATCGGCCCACGCTTGTGCCAATCCTGCTTGCAAGATGCGTGCGTCTACGCCCCATACTTGTAGTTGGGCGTTCAGGTCGCGGTGCAAGATTAAATCTTCCTCGGTCGCCGCCAGTGATCCCCACATTTTGCCGTTTTGGCGGCAGATCGCAGCGACTTGGGCAATCGCCT
>JAPUDW010000026.1 GCA_027492915.1 Bacteroidota bacterium
AAAACGGGCGGCTCACAACGAGTCGCCCGTTTTATTTTTGTGGCTGATATAATGCCTGATGCTATCGCTATCGAGCCTCGACGATATAAGCGCCGCCCATATGCTCCACCGTGCCAACCTGTGCCGAAGCCTTACCGATGACCGAAATCACCGTAATGACGACCGCAATCAAGACCACGTTGCGGACTAATTTGTATGAAATTTCAAAACTTCTGTTTTCGTACATGATGCCAACCTTTTCAATGATGGTCACGCCTACAGTTCAAATTGTACGAATGAATAGCCTAATTTAGATGGAGTGAAACTTTATTTTCCTACAGTCTACGCGGCTTGGAGCATAAAGGAATGAGCAACTGGTCGACACTTCCCTAGGAAACCCGGCCTATTCACGCCTTTTTCATAAAAGATTTACACAATTATGCCCACCAAAACCGACCATGCCACCCACCTCTGCGCCCGACCCGCTAGCGAGTGGGAAGCCTATCTCCTCGTCAATTCTGGTTTACCCGGCCCACGCGCCAACCTTGTCCTCGCCCAAACAGTCGCCGACCTCGGTGACGAATTCCTGTTCCAGCGGCTTATCACCCACGATGCTAACAGCGCCCCGACCAATTCACCTGCTGAATTTCTCGCCCTCTGCGGCACAATCGGTTATGGTCATTTACTGGTAGAACACCATCCCGCCGCCCTCGATACGCTGCGCCAGCAAGCCAATGACCCGCGCTGGCGTGTCCGTGAAGGCGTCGCGATGGCACTTCAACACCTTGGCGACCACGATTTCCCTAAATTGATTAGGGTTACGGAAGATTGGGCGAAAGGCACACCCTACGAACAGCGTGCCGCCGCCGCTGCCCTCTGCGAACCCCGCCTGCTCAGACATCCGGCAGAGGTTGAGCGCGTCTTGCACATCCTCGACACCATCACCGCCAGCGTCCCCACCGCCACCAACCGTAAAGCCGAAGATTTCCTCGCCCTGCGCAAAGGTCTCGCCTACTGTTGGAGTATCGCCGTCGCCGCCCACCCCGCCGCTGGTAAACCCCTCATGGAAAAATGGCTTGCCGCCACCGATAAAGACATGCTCTGGCTCATGCGCGAAAACCTCAAAAAAGACCGTTTGAAGCGGATGGACGCAGCGTGGGTGGCGGAAAATAGCAAATAACATGGGAATAAATCACATAAGTGGTAGTATTACAAAGTTAATATACTTGAGTGAATAATCAAAACTTAACCATCATCTTTGAGGCAGTATGTCAAACAGAACTTATCTATCTTGGATAGACGACCAAGCTCTTATCAATGCCGTAATGAGAGTCTACACTTCTGTAAGCGATGCGTTTGAAAGTACTAGTCTGAAATATTTAAAGCGAAATGTTATAGATCCTTTTAGCTTAATTTTCGAAACTGCTCTTACAGAAACCAGTATGCAGGAGTGGTTAAAAATTGAAGCTCAACGTCAAGCACAGAAAAAACTCTCTAATACTATTGGTGAATTTCATCAAAATATTCTCGGTTCCTGTGATGGCTGGGAAAATCTAGGAGTTGGTCACGATACAGGCGTAGATCTAAAAAGCAATGATGACCTAATCTTTGCTGAAATTAAAAACAAATACAACACGATTAAAGGATCGTCAAAAATAGATTCACTGCAATATCTGATAAGGCTCGCTAATTGGAATAAAAAAAGTACCGTCTATATGGTATGGATCATAATGGATAAAGCAGATTATACAGAAGCACAGTGGATAGTTAGTGAAGTCAGTCACCCGCGCGTCAAACTAATCTCTGGCGAAAGTTTTTATGCACTTGTAACCGGTGTTCCTAATGCCTTATACCAGTTGCATTCTGTTTTACCGAGTGTAATAAAAACGATCATTGATGAACATGGGGCGATAAAATCTACAGATATACAAGCCATAACCGATTTGAATCAACATACAGTAGATGACAGTTTGATAAGCGCCTACAACTACTTTTTCAAATCAGCTTTCCCTAAATCAAACCAATAATGGTTGAAGTGAAACAAGCTGATTAGTGGTTTCAAATTCATTGGCATCAACCTGTAGTGACCGCCCTTCCAATATGGTCACTAAGCAGCGCCCGATATGATAAGCGAGGTTTACAGGTACAGCATTCCCGATTTGCTTATACTGAGAAGCAACAGAACCCATAAATTCCCACTCATCAGGGAAAGTCTGTATACGTGCATACTCGCGGACATTCAGAGGTCGCGTTTCATCAGGGTGGCACCGTTCAGTTTGCTTTTGGGCAGGGCTGCATGTAAGCGTCAAAGATGGCTCGTCCCACGCGAGGCGACGAGCCATACCCGTTTTACCCCCACCGAGATAAAAACTCCCGCCCATATATTCTTTTTGAAGTTCAATTGGCAAATCTCGCCAATAACCACCAGCAGGAACCAACTCCAAAATATCCCGCTTTCGGCTAGGGTAAGCGGAACCTTCTGAGGGTGGACAGTTCGCCAACGCCTCCCGCATGGTCACCAAATAGTCACGTTCTCGGGGAAAAAGATGTTGGAAGTTGAGATCTTTCCGCAGCCCCATAATGATGAGGCGTTCACGCTTCTGCGGAACATCATGGAATTGAGCCTTAACCAATTTATATACAACATCATAGCCCAGTTCGTCCAACACCTTAACCATCGTCGCTAAAGTGCGTCCACCGTCATGCTGTAACAATCCGCGCACGTTCTCCCCCAACGCGATTTTGGGACGAACCTCTTGTACGCATCGTGCAAACTCAAAAAACAGAGTCCCTCGCGTGTCCTCAAAGCCTTTGCTTAAACCGGCGTAACTAAACGCTTGGCAGGGAAAACCTCCCGCCACAACATCGACTTTATCGCGGTATTCTTTGAAACTAACCTGTGCTATATCACTTTCAATAACGTTCCATTGAGGCCGATTTTTGCGTAATGTCGCAACAGGGTTTTTATCAATTTCAACGAGCAGTTCGGTTTGCAAACCCGCATTCTCAAAACCCAGCGCCATGCCACCCGCCCCAGAAAAAAGTTCAATCACTTTGAACGGAGTTGAATCACTTTTGAGAATTCGATATCGACTCTGTTGAGCGTCGCCAGTGGTTTTCTGATGAACACGTTCTAATTCTTCCAATTCAAACAGACGATAATTTGTATCTGAGCGTTGCCCTCGAATAAGACCTTTTTTCTCCCACCGCCGAATGGTATCAGTCGAAACTCCCAGTATCGTGGCTGCTTCTGCGACAGTTTTAAGCATGATTTTCGACTACCTACTATAAGATGCTTATTCGAAGATAGACACATTATACGAATAACCATTGCATTATGCAAAGGTTATTAATTTACCAATTTACTTTCCCCAAAAGTTTGCCTTTTCTAACCATCAAATAAGAATTTTTGTGCTACAATAATCCTATTACTGTGCCACTATGTCTTGGAGTCTCCGTGTTAAGCAATCTCTATTTTTCCTCTTCTTCCCTTGGCGATCCGTTTTCGATTTTCCTTTGCGTTTTTGCTTCCTTGCGCCTTCGCGTTAATGCATTGGCATTGGCTTGTGTCAATTCGGCGGTTCCTTCCCTTGCATTCGCCGAATCGGCATCGGCGGCGGCCATAAGGGAACTTCCCGCCGTTTTGTGTCATTTCAGCGCCGCGCTCCCTCACTTCCGCCGTTCAAAAATGACGATTCGGCAGAACTGACCGAGCTTCCCGCCCGCCATTTCGGCGGAATATTTGCAAATTTTGCATGTTGTGAATCAAAAAACGCTGCCCTTCTGAACAGCGTTTTCTAGCCCTAAATCTCTTCTTTCTCTGTAATTAACATTCAAGATAAGGGAAGGAGATAGAAGCCCCCCGCCCCCG
>JAPUDW010000027.1 GCA_027492915.1 Bacteroidota bacterium
AACCATTTGTTGGGTTAACCAAAAATAAACCTGAGTAGTAATAAGCTGCAAGTGACAAGTTTTAAGTTAGAGGGTGTTTAAAAAGTGACGCGGACGCAGCACGCGGCGTCCCAACGTGAAGATATTGCTTGCGGTAGGTGAACGGAGGAGACGCTACGCAGCCGCCTCTCTACAGAATAATCTCACCTATTTTGAATATGCTCTTATGTAAAGTTTCGAAAGTCACGAGCAGACCCCCTCCGTCGCTAAAGCGACACCTCCCCCGCAAGCGAGGGAGATAATAAATACCAATGGCTCACAACTTACGAGACTCTACATTAGTCCCCGCCCTAATCTACATCGACGCTCAGTTCGTGATACTTATTAACCAGTGGTGCAAGTCTAACTCCCTCATCCCAACCCTTCTCCCCCACACGCAAGGGAGAAAGGCTTAAGACACTTATGCGGGGCAAATAAGCCTATCCAGAACGGCTTACAAAGGTTCAAATGCAAACATGCACCATTGGTTATTAGGGTGGAGAGGGAATTAAAGTCAATCACTCAGCCTTTTCTGAGAATTGAAGCTGTTCGAGTTCGATGCCGGTTAGTCCGCTGTAGATGGGTGCTGCTGTCTCTGTCTCTGGAGCAGGTGAAGGGTCGGCAGGAGGCGTGTTTTTATTTAAGTTGACAATGGTGATGCCGAGAATGATGGCGATGCTGCCGGGAATTTCCCACATATTGGGAACTTCGTGGAAGAACAGGAAGGCCAGTATTGCGCTGATGACAATACCGAGCTGACCAACGACGCTCACAAATGTGGCGGGAAGGCGGCGTAAGGAGTAGTTATAGATGCCGTGGCAGATCAATTGTGGGAGGAGTACGAGCAGGATAATGGCGAAATAGGCGGTGTTATCGTAGCCCATGAAGGTTTGCCCATTGAACAGCACTACGACGACGCTGGTCATTCCCCCGACAATGAACACGAGCCAGAGATAGGGGAGCAGCGAGATTTTGTCGCGAACCTTGCGCCCGACGATGGCATATATTGCACCCGCAACTGCTGCGGTGAGTGAGAGTACGCTGCCCAAGACGGGATTATCGCCCAAACTGTTATCACCACTGCCGGCCAGTGTAATGATGACACCGCCTAGCAGGGTGATGCCCAAGCCGATCCAAATCACGCGGTTAAAATGGGCTTTTAGCAAATAGACTTCGAGAAGGGCGACCCAGATGGGCAGCGTCCCGCCGAGCACACCGCTGACGAGTATGGTGGTGTGTTTAAGTGCCTCGAAACCGGACAACAGGTGAATGCCAAACCAAATACCCCCAATCAACACGAACAAGAGATTGCGCTTGCTCATGGCTCGAATTTCAGCGCGATGATGCTGCCAGATGAAGGGTGTTAGGGCAAGCGCACCCAGAAACATGCGGAAGGTGATGATGACAGGGGTGGGCATTCCATGCTGTTGGGCGATACGGCCCAATATGGCTGCCCATGCGCCAACAAAGGTTCCGAACAAGAGCAATAATTGGACGCGGCCAATTGTTGTAGAAGGTGCTTTGAAGTTAATCGAAAGAGATGACATAGGTTGGTTAGGTTGAATTCTGAGTTTGCCCCATGCTGGCGAAGATGACCCCGCACAGAATGATGACGCTACCGATGATTTGGATGCTGGTTGGAATTTCTGTGAAGAGTAAGAAGGCGATAATTGCGCTTAGCACAGGTTCAATCTGAGCGGCAGTTCCGACATAAGAGGCAGGAAAGAAACGTAGTGCAAAATTTAGCGACGAATGACCGATGAGCTGCGGGATTAAAGCGGTTGCGATAAGGAGTACGTAACCATTGACACTGTAGCCTAATACCGGTGTACCTGTGATGGCTACCAGAATGAGCAGGAATATGGCGGCACAGCTATATACCAGCCAGATATAGGGAATGAGCGAAAGCCTTGCCTGTAAGCTGCGCCCGATGACAAAATAAACAGCACCGGCGATTGCACCGATGAGCGCCAAAATGCTGCCTGCGTTGGCTTCAAATTGCAGGCTGCCGTTGGCGGGTAAGGCGACAATGACGCTGCCGATGATGCCGATGACGAGGCCGATGATAATCCAGCGACCTAAGCGAGCGCGGAGAAAGATAACTTCGAGAATGGCTGACCAGAGCGGATTGGTGTTGACCAGCACGACACCGACCAGCACGCTGGTGTATTCAAAGGATTTAACCCATGTGGCGAAGTGGATGGCGAGAAATAGGCCGGAAACGACGGCAGGTACGAACTGATTGCGCTGCAAGCCGCTGATTTCGTGGCGGTAGCGGCGAAAGGTTATCGGTGTGAGGACGAGCGCGGCAATCGTTAGGCGGGATGCGGCGATGACTGGTGAGGGGATACCTTCGGCTTGGGCGAGTTTGATCAGAACGGAGGCCAGTGAAACGGCCAACACGCCGATAGCGATGACTAAATACGCTTGAAGCGGAATTTTTGCAGGAAGCGAGGCAGTGGCTTGCCGGCTGGTCAAAGTGGCTCTTTCAGCAGGCAGCTTTGGATGGGTAGCGGCTGCCTCTCATGAATCTTTTATAAACTTATGATGTGTTTTGCAAGTCTTTTGTAGGATACTTCATGTTCGAGCTTTTAGGCTAGAGCCACTAATCTGTACCAAAGGTCAGTTTGGAAAGGCGCTTTGCTGGCGCTAAAATAGTGGTGTTATAGCCTTCTACATACAAGAGGAGATTGACAATGGCTTTTGAACTTCCGGCACTCCCTTACGCGACTAATGCTCTGGAACCCCATATCGACGCTCGCACGATGGAAATTCACCACGGCAAGCACCACAACGCCTATGTGACTAATCTGAACAAGGCGCTCGAAGCGCACCCTGACCTGCAAAGCAAGACTATTGAAGAACTGCTGACCTCGTTGGACAGCCTGCCGGAAGCGATCCGCGGCGCGGTTCGTAACAACGGTGGCGGACACTACAACCACACGTTCTTCTGGCAGATTATGGCTCCCGGCAAGGGCGGCGAACCGACTGGCGAATTGGCAGATGCCATTAATGCCGCGTTTGGTAGCTTTGCGGCGTTCAAGGAAAAGTTTGCGGCGGCTGGTGTCGGGCGTTTTGGCTCCGGCTGGGCATGGTTGATCGCCGACAAGGGTGGCGCGGTGAGCATTAGCTCGTCGCCGAATCAAGATAACCCGATTTCGGAAGGCAAGACCGCGATTTTGGGTATCGACGTTTGGGAACATGCTTATTACCTGAATTACCAGAACCGCCGCCCCGATTACATCTCGGCATGGTGGAATGTGGTTAACTGGGACGAAGTTGCCAAGCGTTACGCCGCTGCTAAGTAGGCGCTGAGATTCAGCAAATACTCATGCGGTGGAAATGACGATCATCGCATGGAATAGTGAAAGGCGTTACAATCAGTAACGCCTTTTTTGTTGCACACTGATTGTTGCTGTATGAATTACCGCGTGGATTACGCGAGGAGTTGAAAAGATGGCTGATTTTCGTATTGAAAAAGATTCACTGGGGACTGTTAATGTTCCGGCAGGGGCATATTACGGGGCACAAACGCAGAGGGCGGTCGAGAACTTCCCTGTAAGCGGGTTGAAGCCGTATCCGGCGTTCATCTGGGCGATTACGATGGTGAAGCGGGCGGCGGCAGAAGTTCACCTTGACCTCGGCTTGCTGGACGAGAAGATGGCACGGGCGATCATGCAAGCGGCTGACGAAATTCTCGAAGGCAAGCACCAAGGCGAGTTCGTGGTTGATCCATTCCAAGCCGGTGCAGGCACCAGCCACAATATGAACGCGAATGAAGTTATTGCTAACCGCGCGAATGAAATCCTCGGCTATAAGCTGGATGATGCCAAGAAGCCGGTGAACCCGAATGACCATGTGAACATGGCGCAGAGCACTAACGATACGATCCCGACCTCGATTCGCCTTGGCGCGTTGTGGCGGTTGAATGAACTTACGGCTTCGCTGCAAGCATGTGCGGATGCGTTCCGTATAAAGGCGAAGGAATGGGATGAGATTACCAAGAGTGGTCGTACCCATTTGCAGGATGCGGTGCCGATCCGGTTAGGGCAAGAAGTGGGCGCGTGGGCGAAGGCGCTGGAACGCGACATCGAGAAGATTAACCAAGCGGCAGAAGGTTTGCGCCGCCTCGGTATCGGCGGAACGGCGAACGGCACCGGCTTGAACGCACACCCTGAGTACCACAAGCGGATGGTCGCCAAGCTGACGCAACTGACGGGCATCACTTTCTATGAATCGGATGACTTGTTTGAGTCGATGCAGTCGATGTCCGACTCAGTGTATTTCTCCGGTGCCATTCGTGCAACAGCGCAGGATTTGATTCGTATCGCGAATGATATTCGCCTGATGGCGAGCGGCCCGACAACCGGTTTGGCGGAAATTACTTGCCCGACGGTGCAGCCGGGTTCGTCGATTATGCCGGGTAAGGTGAACCCTGTGCTGGCAGAAATGCTGAACATGGCGATGTTCCATGTGATGGGCAACGACTTGACGATTATGATGGCAGGGCAGGCGGGGCAGCTCGAACTGAATGTCATGATGCCGATTATCTCGCACAACTTGAACGAGGCGATCCATGTCATGATTGGCTCGGTGAACGCCTTTACGACCAAGTGCGTGGTGGGGTTGATTGCGAACCGTGAACAGGCTGAAGGCTGGCTGGCGAAGAACCCGATTCTGGTGACCGCTTTGAACCCGATTATTGGCTACCTGAAGGGTGCGGAAGTCGCCAAGAAATCATTGGCGGAAAATCGCAGCATTCGTGAGGTGGTGGTTTCGCTTGGCTATATGAGCGACGAGGACGCGGCGAAGGCTTTGGATGCACGCGCGATGACCGAAGGCGGCATTAAAGAAGGCGTCAGCGGCGGTGGCTAACCAGATAAAGGAATTGTAAGATATAGGTGCGTTGAGGATGTGGTTATCATAAGCTATAATCACATCCGTCTGATTATTCCTCATCATGTAAAGTAAAGACCTTATCTGTGCAGAATCGAAAGATCGGTAAATACGAAGTAATTGAACGTCTGGGACGCGGCGGTATGGCGGAAGTCTACCGTGCTTATCAGGGCACACTTGACCGCTATGTGGCGATTAAGGTGCTTCATGCGTTCCTTGCCGATGACCCCGAATTTAAGTCGCGCTTTGAGCGAGAAGCACAGAATATCGCCAAACTCAAGCACCCGAACATCGTACAGGTTTACGACTTCGACTACGATGCCGAGGCGGAGAGTTATTACATGGTGATGGAGCTGATTGACGGCTCCACACTCAAAGATCGTTTATCTTCTATTCAGGCACGCGGCGAACTGCTGCCGATACCGGAAGTCATCCGTATCGTGCGTGAGTCGGCAAGTGCGTTGGCTTACGCGCACAGCCGTAATATGATTCACCGTGACGTGAAGCCGGCCAACCTGATGCTCGACCACGATAACCGCGTTGTGCTAACCGATTTTGGTATCGCCAAGATCGTGACCGGCGCGCAATTTACAGCCAGCGGTGGCATGGTTGGTACACCGGCGTTTATGGCACCGGAGCAGGGGCTTGGCGAGGCGGGTGATGAGCGGTCGGACTTGTACTCGCTGGGTATTATCATGTTCCAGATGTTGACGGGACAGCTACCGTATGATGCGGAAACCCCGTTGGCGATAATCCTCAAGCATTTGAATACCCCGACACCGATTGCCCGTGATATTAACCCCAGCATCCCCGAAGAACTTGACCGTGTGGTTCGCAAGATCATTTCCAAAGAGGCGCAAGATCGTTACCAGACGGCAGGCGCATTAATCGAGGATTTGGATCGTTATTCGAATGCGAATGCTGACTACGACACACAGCCGAAGTCCTTCTTTGCACCGCCGGAAGGCAGCACGCGGACATTGCCGGATACGCAAAATGTGGCGGCAACGGGCGTTGGCATCAATACAACACTATTACCGGGGCGACCGATTGAGAATACAGGTTCTAGCGCGTCTTGGTGGCCGGTTTGGTTGATCGGCGCAATTGTGGCGCTGTTGATTGTGGGTGTTGCCGCGCGTGTTATTCCGCTGCCGCTGTTCTTGCTGCCAGCGACGGCTACACTGTCGCCTACGAGTTTGGTTGTTGAACCGACGAGCGCCGAAACAGGAGAGGCAACTCAGCAGATAGCGCCGGAGGTCACTGGCACAACCGCCGTGCCAACCGAGGTGCCCCCTACCGCTGCACCAACGGTTGAGAATTCGCCAATGCCCACAATGACCGCAACATTATCCCCGACACCAGCGACACCGATAGCGGTTTTGCCCTCCAATGGAACAGCCGATATTGCCCTACAAGGGCCAGCGCAGAGTTTTGCGAAGATGATGGATATTCGCCCCGGCGAGCAGGTTACCATCATCGGGGTGAGCGCGAACAAGTTGTGGTTTCAAGTACAGAAGAGTAATGGGCTGCAAGGGTGGATTGAAGCGTCCGCCATGGACATATTCGGCGATACGGATACCGTGCCGGTGGTTAGTGCGCCCAGTCTGACTCCGACGGATACGGCTACTTCTACAATTACCCCGACACGCACACCGACCGCGACAGGAACAATGACATTTACACCTAGCCCAACGTCTATTCCGGCGATGGTTGCCCTGACACAAACGGCAGCTTCGCAGAACGCAACCCAATCGGCATGTGAGTTGGATTATGATGCGCAAATTGAACTGGTGTCGCCGACAGGTATTCGCAAAGATACTAACGGGTTATATCTGTTGTCGGTCAATACACCATTTACACTCAGGATTTCGATTACCAACTTGAGTGATGCTAATTGCAATTGGGCACGTAGTACCAGCTTGCGTTACCAATCGGGCGAAGATTTCGGAGCTGACCGATTTATCTTCTTCGATGATCGTGATGTTGTAATTGCACCGGGCGATACGGCGACGATGACCTTTACAGGGAAAACGCCACCTCGCGGTGGTAACCAAGTGATTACCGGCGAGTGGGTGTTGCAAACACCGGGGCGTATTCAAATTGGCGACCCGATACAGATTAGTTTCCAAGTATACGGTTAGACCGTAAGCAATAGGGAAGTGGACATGAACCGCGATCAAGCATGGTCAATTGTCACCGAGTTTACGCAGGGCGACACGCTGCGTCGGCACATGGTTGCTGTAGAAACGGCTATGCGTGCTTATGCGCCGCGTTTTGGTGGCGACCCTGAATTGTGGGGCGCGGTTGGTTTGCTCCACGATTTTGATTACGAAAAATATCCTGATGTGGCTGTTGAGGGGCATCCGGTCGTCGGTTCGAAGATTTTACGGGAACGCGGTGTATCGGAAGATATTATCAAAGCTGTACTGGCACATGCCGAAGAAATCACCGGAGTTAAGCCAGAAACGCCGATGGAAAAGACATTAGTGGCTGTAGACGAGCTTACAGGTTTCTTGATCGCAGTGGCACTTGTTCGCCCCTCGAAGAGTATTTTGGATGTGGAGCTTAAGTCGGTCAAGAAAAAGTGGAAAGACAAGACCTTTGCCGCTCCGGTACACCGTGAAGAAATTGAACATGCGGCAGGAGCGCTGGGTGTACCACTGGATGAGCATATTCAAATTGTGCTGGATGCAATGAAGGCAAATGCTGAACAGCTAGGCTTGGTGGGTGTGCCCGCGCCTTAAGCTGAGCGAAAATTAGTATAGTCACAAAAACAGGGACTCAAGCGAGTCTCTGTTTTTGTTGCTGCTGATTTATTCGTTCATTCGATTGCTTAATGGTTTGTCATTTGTGCCTATATGATAATCAACATAGACTGACTACTCTGACTCATATGCCAAGGAGAAATTTATGTTCTATTTGGGCGTTGCAGGTAAACGGTTGCTAGCAATCGTGTGCCTCACCATGCTATCGTTGACAATTTTTTCCACTGGCGCACAGACGCCGATACCAGATCGTGAAAATTCACGTCCTTTCGTGCTGTTTGGCATAACGGGCGGACGTGATGATAACCGCTTGTACTATACGCCTGATGTACCCAATTACCCGCGCATGAGCCGAATTCTAGATACCATTGTTCCGGTATTTAATAAGATCACCGGCCAACCGTGGACCATGCAAATTATTGTGGTGTGGATGGGTGTAGATTTGCCGAATGGTTCAGTCATCGGGAATTATGTTGACAGTAATACAGCTTATGTGACGCGGCGTGAAAACCCGAAAGGACTTGATCCGCAAATTTGTCACCTGCGGGTATTCAGCAGTTGGGAATCAGATGCGTATCTTGAGTCTAACGTTGCGCGGCAGTTATTCTACTGCTTGCAAACAGCGGTGGGCGCGACTTCGTTTGCCGATCACCAAGATATTTCAAAGTTGTGGTGGATTATGGGAACGGCTGAATGGGCAGCATCGCGCGCGTTTCCAAGCCAGTATCCGCAGCCTATTCACCAAACGTTTGATCATCGTAAGGATGTAACGACTGGACGCTTGGATGGTTTTTACTTCTGGGAGTTTATGTCATCGGGGCGGGGTGTGGGCAGCGACCAAAATGTTATTAGTCAGATGATGCAACTTCAGAATCCAGACACTTTTCCGCTGACAACCATTCATGAACCCACGGATTTGTTTCACAACTGGGCGTTAACGCTGCTGAATAACGAACTACCTATTCCGCCGATACTTGATTTAACGACGAGTGATGTGAGCGCAGGTGAGTCGGGTTCGATTCAACCCGCATTACCCCGTTTTTCGGTCGATTATAAAAATCTGATGGGGTTTGAAATCAGGCCGGGGAACATCGGGTTTATCAAGGTGAGCGGATTGGCGGCGGGTAATTTTGCAGTGAGCGTACAATCGGCCACTGGATATGATCGGTTGAGCGAGAACACCCCTTATCAGCTATGCCCCGCAGATTCAGGAACGATGGTCATTATTAGCCGTGGCAAAGGCACACAGGGGGATAATGTGTCGCTGACATTGGAGTGGGGGCAAGAGACCAGCAGCAACCCCTGTAAGCCGAAGGCAGAGCCGGGTGCGGGCAATGTCGATGCTTGTATCGTCGGTACGTGGATGGTGGTTGATTTCCCGCCGACTCTGCTGGGTTTGGAAATTGACTCGGTGGACACAAGCGATTTTGTGTTTACGTTCAACGCCGATGGCAGCTTTGATGGTACCTATAAGATTACGGCCAAAGAGGGTACGACAACCGTCAATGTGGATGTACCGTTTAGTGGTACTTACGAATTAAGTGAAACTGTCGAAGCGACAGGGTTTGAAGTGACTGATTTCGATTGGGCTTTTGATGCTGGCGGAACAATGAGCATCAATTTCGGCGGAAGAGTTACCGATATGTCTCAAGTGTTTTACAAGAATGGTGATACAACGGGTTGGTCGCCTGATGGTGAAGTGATTTGTGATGGCGATGCTCTGTCGTGGAAGTCCGTTGATGGCTCAGGCGGGTTCGTGTTTGAACGGGAAAGTTAGATAATCTGGTAGCGACTACTGATCGCTAGGTCAGAACGTGAAATAAAACAGGGACTCGCTGAAGTCCCTGTTTTTGTTGCTGAATTATTGACCGTAATTACATTTGGACGTGGACTGGGGTTCCGATTTCGACAAAGTTTTCGTAGAACCACTTGGCCTCTTCGGTGGGCATGTTGACACAACCGTGGCTCATGGGGTTGCCGAAGTTGTTGTGCCAATAGGTGCCGTGGAGAGCATAACCCTGATAGAAGTACATGACATAGGGGACACCGGGGAGATCGTAACCGGGGCCAGTCATGCGCTGCGACTCAAGGATATAGTAAACCTTATAGTCACCCAAAACGGTGGGTGTGCCGGGTAATCCGGTCGAAACGCGGAGTGAGCGAACTAGCACGCCATCTTGATAGGCATAAGTCATCTGGTCACTGAGATCGACCACTACCTGTTTGCCGACATATAAAGTGGGAGGGGCAGGGGCAAACTGCGGTACAACGGGGGCGGCTGGGATTACTTCAGCCACACCTGCACCCGTGCTGGCTACACCGGGGATAATGAGCGATTGTCCGGCGAATATTTGGTTGCCGTTGGCGATACCATTGGCATTCGCAATATCGATCCAATTTACGCCAAAGCGGTTCGCGATTTGACCCAGTTGGTCACCCGACTGTACAACATAGGTGGTACTGGGGGCGGGTTCGGCAGCGACAGATTCTGCCGCTACAGCATCAAGGTTCGCCGCTGTGTTTTGGTCTACAGTGATTTGCGGTGTTTCAGCAACAGGGGCTTCTTCCGATGTTGTGGCCCATACCAACAGTTCTTGACCGCGTAAGATGCGGTTGGGGTTGGTGAGGTTGTTGATTTGAATAAGCTGTTCGACAGTCATGCCGTAGCGGCTGGCAATACTCGCCAGCGTGTCGCCATAAGTGACGGTGTACGTGGTGGGAGTGCCGGCGATGAGCGGGTTTTCGACCGTTTCTTCGGCGGGATTATAGTTGGGGATAACCAGTGTTTGCCCCGCAAAAATATGACTGGCGTTGGTGATGTCATTGGCTTCGATCAGTGCATTGACACTAATCCCGTAGCTCAGAGCGATGCGATACAAATTCTCACCGCGTTGAACAACATGGGTTGTTTGGGTGTCATCTTGTGCGTAAATTGGGGTCAAGGCGAATAGGAATACAAACAAACTTAATATGACAAGCTGGGCTGCATCAACTGTGCGGCGGCGGGACATAGTCAATAACTCCTAGTGGCTCGTTGGTGTGACTTAACAGTACATCATCTATTGAATTAGGTCAATTTAATAGAAATTGAGCGACAATCGAGGGTACAATTGCCGGAGTTTGTGTTTGCAAGTACAATGAAACCCTTAATTGAGTTGTGTAAACCTCTAGAGACAAAAACGAATGCTGGTACGTGCTTACCGACTGTCTGATAAATTAGGTGTCGTCATCCTGAAGCTCAGTGTGGCTTTTGGGGGACTTTCGACCGCAGGTGTAAGCCGTCTTACCAAGGTGGGGCGGTACGGGCTGGGCGGTATATTTGCGGTCATATTCGGCGTACTCGGCATTATATGGGGTGTTTTTCGGCGGATTTTTGGGTTTCTTTTCGGGCGAATGGTTGGCGGGGCAAGACGCGCGTCGCAGCAGGCAGCCGGAGCTGTAGGTACATCGACCAGCAATATGATGGCGCGGCGTGCAGCGCGTGCTGAGATGATAGCGACTGTAACCGAAGACCCTCTACGCGCCCAAAACCGCACCTTAAGTGCTGTAGCGGTAATTCTTCTGGCGGCGCTCATTGGTGTTATTCTTTGGGCGACAGGCCCCGGACGCCAGCCGAACAACCTGACTTCATTGGCTGATCTTGGCAATAGTGTTGCTTTGTCGTCTCCAAATGCGCCGCTTGATTTAACGGCTGTTATCCCTGTGTTGGGGAGTACGGCGGTGCCAACCGCGACAACCTTGCCGGAAGTCTTGAATGCGCGGGGCAGCATTGCTTATACAGCACGCGAGAAGGGGCAGTCGGATATTTGGGTGCTGAGTATTGGCAGCAGAACGCCAATTCGCTTGACCAACAGCCCTGTCGATGAACGTGATCCGGCGTGGTCACCGGATGGTACGAAACTGGCTTATGCGTCGCGCCAAGATGGCAATTGGGAAATTTATATTTACGATATGCTGGATGGCTCGTCAAAGCGGATGACCTACGATTTGTCGTTTCAGGGCGCTCCAAAATGGAGTCCCGATGGTAAGTTTTTGACTTACGAAAGTTATCAGGGCAACAATCTCGATATTTATGTTGTTCCGGTCGATGGTTCGCAACCAGCTTTGCGTGTGACCGACAGCTCGACGCCGGATTTCTCTCCGGCGTGGTCGCCTGTGAACAATGGTCGGCGGATAGCGTTCGTGTCGTGGCGTAATGGCAACCAAGATATTTACATTTTCTCACTGGATAACCCGGTCGATTCGGCATCAATTAACGTGACTAACACGCCGAACCGACAGGAAAATTATCCGACATGGAGTCCTGATGGCAAATATATCGCTTACAGTGCGCTGGATGAGGGCATCGAGAAGGTCTTTGTCAAAGATGTGGACAATATCGATGCACCTGCCCAAGTGATTGCGCGTGGGCGTACACCGGCATGGTCACCGGATGGCGCGAGTTTGATCTCGGCGGTGGATACGCAGGAAGGGACGCAGTTTGTAGCGATTCCCTTTACTGCTTCCGGTAATACGACTCTGGTCGTTGGTTCTGCTGAACGCGCAACATCACCAACATGGACAGGGCGTCCGCTGCCTGCGGCGCTGCTAAGTTCAGGTGGTTTGCCTTCCGGCGTACCTCAGTCTTTGTTTGTCGAGCAGGTTGGCAGCCCCGACCGGAATGGACATTACGGCCTTGGTACACTGGCAAACGTTGTGGTTTCACGTTCGGAGTTTTACCTGAGCGACACGGTAAATGACTCATTTAATGCACTGCGCCAACGCTCATTGCAGGTCGCGGGGTGGGATTTCCTCGGTAAGTTAGATGATGCTTTCTGGTCGTTCTTGCCGACACCGCGCTTACCCGATGCCGGTGAGGAACGTCGCAACTGGTATTATACCGGACGTGCCTTTGGCATAACGCGCAGCCTGATCGCCGGTTTCCCGCAGCAGATTGAATTAGTTCGTGAAGATGTGGGTGTTAATACGTACTGGCGTGTTTATGTCCGCGTTAGTGAGGATGCGGTTCCCGGCGAACTTGGCGAACCCCTACGCCAGATGCCGTGGGATATGTTGAGTCGTAACAGTGGTGATGTGCAGGCATACGATGAAGGCGGACGGTTAAAAACGGCTGTTCCTGCCGGTTACTATATTGACTTTACCCAACTCGCCGCCGATTATGGTTGGGAGCGCACACCTGCGGGTACCGATTGGCGTGCGAATGTTAACGGTATCAACTATTGGTTGTTTCAAAAGACCAATGGGTTGAGTTGGTATGATGCCATGCTGCAACTCTATAATAATTCCGAGTTAGGTGCGTTTGCCGCGACGGCTGTTCCTGCCGCGCCAACCCAAACGCAGCCATAGGAAACCTATGCGACGTGATGGATTTCCAACAATACTGTTAGTTGCTCTTGCGATAGTTGGTTTTAGCGCGGTGGTTTGGTTGAATGCTCGGCCTGACCAACCCGCGAGTATTATTGTTATCCCAACAATGTTTGTTCCAACCGAAGATCCAAATTCATGGCAAACCGTGCTGAGTGTAGGGTTCGGTAGCAATTCTACGCCGCTGCCGACAGTTGCTATTCCGACGGCTTCATTTGTCCCTCCGACCTTGCTGAGCAGCAGTGATACCAACCTGACGCCGATTGCTCCGCTGCAACTTACGACGATTGCCCAAACACTGCCGAACGGCGTGGTTACACCCACCCCATTGGCTGGAACATTGGTTTCGCAAGCGACAGGCATTCCCGTTACTGAACAGGTTGTTACCCGCCCGCCATCACAATGGCGACCCCCGCCCTTGATTCCGCCAATTTCGCGCGATCCTTATGGGCGCGATCATTTCGTATTTGCGCGTCCGGTTGATTCAAACGCGACCAATGCGGCGCTGCTTTCATACACATTTGGGTCAGATGGGCCGCAGCAGGAAAGCCCGTGGCGGGTACATCACGGTATCGATATGCCAAACCCGATTGGGCAGACGGTGCGAGCAGCAGGTGTGGGGACGATTATCTGGGCTGGCCCCGGCTTCCAAGATTCGCCAAGTTATGGCAATGTTGTGCAAATCCAGCATGATTTCGGTTATAACGGTGAACCCCTTTATACTTTGTATGCACATCTTTCCGCTGTACTGGTGACGCAGGGGCAGCGCATCAACCTCGGCGACCCTATAGGATTAGTGGGTAATACCGGACGAGTCAGCGGTCCGCACGTTCACTTTGAAGTGCGCGTTGGCGAGAATCGCTATCGCGACACTTATAACCCATTGCTCTGGATGGTTCCTTACGTAGGGCATGGAGTGATTGCGGGGCGGGTGATCGGGCCAACAGGTCAGGGGTTGCAAGATCAAACGGTGACGGTTATGGACTACAACACGGGATTGGTTGTTCAATCGACCACCACCTATATTTATTTAGATAATGGTTCGGATGTAAACGGTGATCCGCAGTGGAAAGAAAATTTTGTACTAGGTGATATTCCTGTAGGTCGATATACGGTAATCACTAATATTGATGGGCAGCGTGTCAACCGCAGAGTTGATGTTTCTGAAGGTATGACGACCTTTGTTGATCTTACTTTAACCGAACCTACACCGACGGCTAGCCCAACCGATGCATAATAGCGTTGGGAAGGCGTAGTTTGTACGCATGGCATACGCGCCGGGATTAAGCTACACTCAACCGGCATTTTATCGGAAATTAAGATGAAGGAGAGACTCACAATGTCCTCTCGATTGAAACAACTTTCTCTCTTAGTCCTTATAGGGGCGGTACTGGTATCCGGCAGTTTGATCGCTGCTCAAGACACTGTAACCCGTGCCTTGTCGCCCGGTGTTACCGCGACCAGCCAGTTGGAGGGCGATAACATCACACAGGTCTTTACCGTATCGGCTTCTTCCGGTCAGTCGGTCAATGTTACCGTAACGACCGAGGCCGGTGCCACTTTGGCGCTGGTTATGACGGATTCAACGGGTGCTGCGCTGGGGCAGGCTGCTGCTAGCGCGGCTGACGAAGCGGTAACACTTGAAAATATCACTATTCCAGCAAGTGGTACTTATTTCGTTACAGTATTCAATGCCAGCGGTTTACCGACTGCCGCCATTGGATTTGATATTACCCTCGAAGTAGGGAGCGCGGAAGCAACGGTGGAAGCACCGATTGAAGGTCAGTTACTCACCGCGACAGGTTTATCGTTTGAGTTATCGTGGGACACTGTGGCGAACCTTGACCTTGAAGTGCGCGACCCTGTCGGCGGCAGCCTGTTCTGGGAAACCCCGAGCGTGACCAGCGGCGGTACGTTTAGTGCCAACGCGAATGGGTCATGCACCACGCTTTCACAAACTGCGTCTGAACAGGCGACATGGCCTGCGGGTGCGGTACCGGCGGGAAGCTACGAAATGATCGTTTACTTCCAGCAGCAGGCTGACTGCCCGAACAGCAGCCCGGCTAATTTGACGTTGACGGTTACGTTGGATAGTGAGCAGGTTTCAGAAGTTAGTGCGACTATTCAGCCTGACCAAATTTATCTCGCAAGTGTCGTCGTGAACACTGATGGTACAGTGGATGCGGGTGTGAACGGCGTCAAAATTAACCCACCGTCTATCACTGGCCTTGCTTTGACCTCCCCTGTGGCTCTTACCCAGAACACTGCCGTCACTGGCATCCTTACCGCCCAACAACCCTATGTTGCTTATGGCTTTGCAGCACAGGCAGGTGACGTTATTTCTGTGCAGATGGATGCAAATTCGGGCAGCTTGGACACCTTGCTGCTGCTGGTTGACCCCAATGGTAATATTATTGATAGTAATGACGACCGTGAAGTTGGCAACACCAATTCTTTAATTTCGAATTTCTCGGTTATTTTAGCCGGAAATTACACCGTTGTTGCCACCCGTTATGGTCAAGCGCTTGGCGGTACAGAAGGTAATTACACGCTGACTTTGAATGGCGCGGTGACAACGCCTACGTCAACTGGCACGGCAACAGCGAATATTCAGGCGCCGGTATTTGATACCGTTCCGCGTGGTTCAGTTGAGGTGAGTTTGCAGTGGAGCAGCAACGCTGATATTCAATTGTTGGTGCGCGACCCCCAAGGCAATCCCATTTATGATGGTGTGCCCACCAGCCCTATAGGCGGCGCGATTGCTTCAAGCGGTAATGATAACTGCGTCCTCGCCCCTGATGGTGCGCCTCTAACTTACATCTACTGGCCTGAAGGACGGCTGCCTACCGCAGGCCCGTACGAAATTGAAGTGCTGTATCAGAGCAATTGTAATGATACGACTCCGGTTCAGTTTGTGCTGACGGTGGTTGCTAACGGGCAGGTGGTCTTGCAGCAAAATGAGCCGCTCCAAGTTGACCAACGTTATGTCATCAGCTACAACATTGCTCTTGATGGCACGATTGAGGTGGGTGAGGGTGGCGTGTTTGGTACCAAGCAGCGCCCCGATGCAGCCAGCTTGTTGACCGATGTGGTCACTGAACTGCCAACGGCACCTATTCTCGCCAATGGAACGCCGGTTACGGGCAGCATTCGCCTAACCAACAAGTTTGATGTCTATACATTCGTTGGCTCGGCTGGGCAAGTCGTAACGCTAGGGTTAGAACGTTTGAATGGTACCCTTGATCCAGTTGTGTTTTTGATCGGCCCCGGCGGCGACCAGATTACGCAAAATGACGATGCTTCTGCCGAGACGAACAATTCCGCCATCAATAACTTTATATTGCCCGTTGATGGTCAATATACGGTGATTGCGACCCACTTTGGCGGTCAGTATGGTGTGACTGCGGGAGACTATCGCCTGACTTTGCGGTTGAATTAACAATAAAAGTCTGTACAATACGGGGGCAGTTAACCAACTGCCCCTGTTTGTTTATAGACATGGTAGCCTGTACGTGAAAGTGCATTTAATATGAAGCCTCGTTTCCTTTTACTGGGAGTTTTACTTCTGGTCGGTTTGGTTGCTGCATGTTCCCCCGCGCCTAATCTACGTAACCCCAAGTTTCTTAAAGATACGAGTTTAATTACCATTGACGAAGCGTGCGATGCTCCTTGCTGGCGTGGCATTACTCCCGGCGTCACTAAATATTCAGATGCACTGATTATCCTGCAAGACGAACCTGATCTTGATGACCCACAATCACAGGCTATTCCTGATGCCGAGCCGGCTGTTGGGGCGAGCTGGGTACCGACGGGTGGTGAGGCTTGCTGCCAGATTATTTCTGAAGATGGCAACACTGTCAGTTCAATCTTTCTTCAAATTGCGCCTGATATTACAGTGAAGCAAGTGATTGATGCCCGTGGCGAGCCGGAATATGTTCTCGGTACACCCGGTACGGATGACCAAGCCATTATCAACTTGTTCTACCCTGAGCAGAATATGATCGTGTTCGCTTTCGTGGCAGGCGCTGCGACCGGTACCTTGAGCGAAACCAGTGAGATCATTGGTGTGTACTATACAACCCCTGATCGCATGGACTTGGGTATCAATTTAAGCAGCCTGTACGGTTGGAAGGGTTACCAGCCATTCTCGGCTTATGCGCCGGAAAATCCGGATGCACCCGGCAGCGTAACACCTGATTTTAAAGTTACCCAGAGTGTCACCCTGACCCCCACTGGCGAGGCAGGCGCTGCGCCCGCTCCGACGCTAGAGGCAACCGCCACAAGCGAAGCTGCTGAAGAAACAGCTGCCGTCGATGCGACACCGGAAGCTGAAACGACTGCTGAAGCATCATCCTAGACGGATACTATAACGACTGGTTTATAACGGCGTGAGGCCGATACAGGTAAATACGGAGTAGCAAGGAACGAAAATGAGTGAAGAAACAGCAGCAAGTGTGCCAACCACAGTGGGTGAACTTCAACCCAAGATGGAGTTGAAAGGCACTGTAAAACGCCTTGAGCTATACGGCGCGTTCGTGGACATTGGTGTTGGACAAGATGCCTTGCTACACATTTCACAGCTTGGTAAGCCAAACGTCCGCAATGTTGGTGATGTAGTCAACGCAGGCGATGAGATTACGGTATATGTCCTCAAAATCCACGCGGACACAGGGCGTGTAGCCATCTCGTTGGTGAAGCCGCCGGATTTCACATGGGAAGACCTGAAGGACGGCCAGACCGTTAGCGGTAAGGTTGTCCGTATGGAGAACTTCGGTTTATTCGTGGATATTGGTGCCGAACGCCCCGCGATGATCCACGTATCCGAATTGTCGGATAATTTTGTGAACTCGCCCTCGGATATTGCCAAGGTTGGCGATACCGTGGAAGCGCGGGTGCTGCGTGTCAATTCGAAGAAGCGCCAGATTGACTTGACCATGAAGACCGAAGTTGAACCTGCTCCTGTCATTGAAGACGTGCCAGAAGAAGCTGTTCCAACTGCGATGGAATTGGCTCTGCGCGGTGCGATGGATGACAAGAAGGGTGGACGCAGCCGTCAAGAAAATAAAGAGCGTGAACGCCGTGATAAGATGAGCCGCGAACGTGACGACATTATCGCCCGTACACTGCGCAGCCACGGCTAAACCTATTATTTACCTGAACTGAATAGAAACAAAAATGGGGTCAGTAGCGACCCCATTTGGTTTTAAATGGACTAAATTACGCTAGGCTGCGTTTCAGCCGAATGATCGAAATAATGAAGAGGATGGTCACATAGGCTTCATGCAGCAAGCACCAGATGCATAATGCTTCCAGCCGGAAAAACTGCACATATACCAACCAAACTGAAAAAAGAAACGCAAACAGAATAATGCCAAATTGAATGAGGACGCTGTATTCTTGTAGGAACGCGATCCGCTTTTGCAGTAGCAATAGGGCAAGAATGACAAAGTTGGTTGCCAGCCCTAAATAGGCAATAGGGATGTTGAAAAGCCGCGAATAAATGCTGTTGGTAACGACTTCACAGTTAAATGCGCTTCCCTGCACACACACTGTTTGCACGTTGGCAATTTTCACATAGCTCAAATAACCGCTTATGGCGATGCCGATGATGACCAGCACAATTGACAGGGTGTGATGCCAGTCACGATTACTGGTTTGCGTAACTTCACTTGCTTGCATATTTTCGACAGTAGACATGATTACCTCAACCTAATTCTTGTAGAGACCGCAACAGCCGCACCGGAAGTGTGCTGCCTGCGGGTAAAGATGTGACTTCTTCAGGAATAATCAATAAGCCATCCGCGAGCATCATGGAACTTAACGCACCGGAACTCTGTGTACCGGTTGTATGTGCAATCCATTGATTATTTTCGCGCTTCAATTTTACGCGCACGTAACTGCGCCGTCCATCGGAACTGATGACTTCGCCTGTGACGGCTTCAACATAAGCTGCGTCATCATTAAGGTGAGCCATATGCAAAAGAGTCGGACGTACAAATACGTCAAACGTCACCATTGCGGAGACGGGGTTTCCCGGTAAGCCGAAGAATGGAATGCCTCCGATTTGCCCATAGGCTAATGGTTTCCCCGGTCGCAAGTTGATCTTCCAGAAGTCAACTTTGCCGAGTTCGTCAATAACGGTGCGCACTACGTCAAATGCTCCGACCGAAACACCCGCAGAACTCAAAATAATATCTGGTTTCTGGTTGAGCGCCTCTTGGAAACAGCGACGCACATCGTTGAGTGTGTCGCGTGCCGTCGGTATTTTGAGCGGGATACCACCGTTTTCGGTCACAAGGGCGGCTAGTGTATAACCGTTGCTGTCGCGGATTTTCCCCGGTGTAAGTTCGGCATTGATGTCGATCAGTTCATCACCGGTTGAAAGGATCGCGACACGCGGTTGGCGAATAACTGTGACTTGTGCATGTCCGATTGCTGCCAATAAGCCAAGCTCGGCAGCCCGCAGTTTAATGCCTTGTTTGATGAGCAGTTCACCGGAGCGAATATCCTCACCCGCCAAGCGAATATAGTCCCCACTTTTTAGGCTGCGTTGGATGTTGACTGATTCTGGCAAAGGCTCGTCGCTGCCGGGTGTCCATTGTGCATCTGTGTTTTCCACGGGGATGACTGCATCCGCACCTTCAGGCATTGGAGCGCCAGTCATAATACGCGCTGCTTCCCCCTGTCTGATTTTGACAGAAGGTGCTGTTCCTGCGGGAATATCTGCGATGAGCCGCAGTGTTATACCGGAGCTTTGGCTTGCACCGAGGGTGTCTGCCGAGCGCACCGCGAAGCCATCCATGCTGGAATTGGGGAAGGGGGGCAGGTTCACAGTTGACACGACATCTTGAGCAAGAATTCGCCCAAGGCTGTTCTCAAGTGAAATGACTTCGCTGGAGAGTGGATGAATGGTCGCCAGAATTTTGGTTAAGGCTAGGTCAACGCTCAGTAAGTCTGCCATTGCGATCTCATACACGTTTTCTATATGAAGTGCGTTATTATATCAGTTATCATCGACTCAGGGTGTCTAATTAGGGTACCTTTTTCTTCCTGATGATTGTCACTTATAAAACGCTAATTTTCGCGCCCTCCGGTAATATAGAGTCGCAATCTTTTGACGATAGCGCATATAATAAGCACATTCTAAAACCCTTAACACTCGCTTATCGTTGATTAAAACGGATTTAGCATATCTATGCAACAAGTCGCCGGCTTAAACCTACAATCTATTCTTGACCATCTGCATGATCTTTCGGCAATTGACCGCATGATGATCGAAAAAGCTTACCAGAAGGCTGAAACTGCCCATGCTGGGCAAGTTCGCAAATCCGGTGAGCCATACTTTACACACTGCGTAGCGGTTGCTCACATCCTCGCTGAAATGAAGCTGGATGCTGAAGCCATTTCTGCTGCGTTGATGCATGATTTGGTTGAGGACACCAATATATCGGTCGAAGAGCTGCGGAATGAATTTGGTAAGAACGTTGCCCAGATTGTTGACGGCGTGTCTAAACTCAAGAACTTGCCTATCAAGGTAGATGCCAACAAGAAGGGCAAGGTTGCCGACAAAGAACTGGAATATGTTCGTAAAATGTTGTTGGCAATGAATGACGATGTGCGAGTTGTTCTGGTCAAGTTGGCTGATCGACTGCACAATATGCGTACACTGCATTACATGTCGCCGGAGAAACAGCAGCAAAAGGCGCAGGAAACGCTCGATATTTTCGCCCCTCTGGCTAACCGCCTCGGTATATGGCAAATTAAGTGGGAGTTAGAAGACCTTAGCTTTCGCTACCTGATGCCCGAAAAGTTCAAAGCGATTGCCGCAGCGGTCGATGAGCGCCGTGTTGACCGTGAAACCTATGTCAACAACGTCACTAAAAAGCTGCGGGAGAAATTAGCGGTACAGGGGTTGACCAAAGTCGTTATCACAGGTCGTCCCAAGCACATGTACAGCATCTACAAGAAGATGGATCGCAAAGAAGTATCCATCGACCGGATTTATGATGTGCGGGCGGTGCGTGTAATTGTTGATGATATTCCCCAATGTTATCAGGCGCTTGGTATTGTCCATAGTTTGTGGCGGCCTATTCCCGGTGAATTTGACGATTATATTGCCGCTCCAAAAGATAATTTCTACCGCAGCTTACATACTGCTGTACGGGATAATTTGGGTAAAACGTTAGAGGTGCAAATCCGCACATGGGAGATGCACGAGGATGCGGAATATGGTATTGCCGCACATTGGCGCTATAAAGAAGGCAATAAGAAAAGTCGTGATGAAGCATTTGAAAATCGCTTAAGCTACCTGCGTCGCTTGATGGAGTTCGGCCCGGAAGCGAAGGATGCGGCGGACTTCGTTGATACGATGAAGAATGAGTTGTTTCAGGATCGTGTATATATCTTCACCCCTAAGGGCGACATCGTTGACTTGCCATTGGGCGCAACACCGATTGACTTTGCTTATTATATCCATACCGATGTCGGGCATCGCTGTCGTGGTGCGAAGGTGCAAGGGCGGCTTGTTAGCCTGAATTATGCGTTGCGCACGGGGGAACAGATTGAAATCTTGACCTCGAAACGGGGTGGCCCTAGTTTGGATTGGCTGAATACGGACCTCGGTTATGTGCAAACTGCGCGTGCCCGTGACAAGATCAAAGCATGGTTCCGGCGGCAGGATCGCGAGAAGCATATCGCCAGTGGTCGTGAATTACTCGAACATGAACTCAAGCGGCTTGGTGTGGAACACACATCGTTTGAAAATGTGTCGCAGCTATTTGGCTACGAAAAGCTAGATGACTTTTTAGCGGCAGTGGGCGCCGGTGATATTAATGGGCCGCAGATAGCGACCCGCATCTTGGAAACGGAGCGCCGTGACCAACAAAAATCGCTCGTCGAGGAAATGTTGGAAACACAGCAGCCGGTTCCATCGCAAATTCAGGTCGAAACCAACGGTATTAATATCAGTGGTCTCGGTGGCATGTTGGTCACGATAGGTCAGTGTTGCAGCCCTATGCCCGGTGATCCAATTGTCGGCTATATCACCCGTGGGCGGGGGGTTACTGTACACCGCGCCGACTGTCGCAATATGCAATCACACAACGAACCGGAACGCTTGGTTGATGTGTCTTGGGGATTAATGCCTGCCGAAGAACGTTATGCGGTGCCCATTGAAATTGTCGCTTATGACCGTGATGGCCTTTTGCGAGACATCAGTACGATTGTTGCCGACGAAAAAGTGAACATGACAAAAGTCGCTGTTTCAACGCGCCAGAACGTGGCGATTGTGCAATTGACGATGGAGATTGCGAACTTCCATCAATTGACCCGCATTCTGAATAAAATGGAGCATATTCAAAACGTGATCGAAGCACGCCGACGTAAGATGTCGTAACGATTTCGTATTTTGCGCCAGCTTCTAATTGGGTTATAATTTCCTCTTTATAATTGAAAACAGACTTTTCTCTAACTAAAGAGTCATAATTCTCTGACTGGAAAATAGACTATGCTCGACTTCCTACAGGAGCTAATCCGTCAGCAAATTGAATCATTGCATGATGAAGTTCGATTTGTTTTCGTTCAGCCAGCCTATACAGCTCAGCACGCTCTATTAACCTTGTTCTTGAGCGAGCCGTGCAGTGTGTATGTTAATGTGCAGGATGAAAATGTTGGGCTTGCGGCGCTTCAGCAAACCCTTACTGATGCGCTTGCCGGGGGAGAATGGTCAGATATACACATCTTGATCGTTAATGATATTGATCGCATTCAAGATGCAGCGCTTGAAACCATGTTGAGCGGCTTTCTGCAATATAGAGATTTGCGCGTGCTTCTGCTCGGCAGGAGCATTCCTGAATTCGTACTAACGAATAAAGCCCTTCAACCGCATATTGCTGTACTGCCAAAAGAACCGTCGTTGATGTTTCCCGACTATACGGTTGATCGCGGCGATAACACTCTGCTTGAAGTTCGTGCGCTGGGTCGCGGGCATGTCCTTCTGAATGGTAAACCCATTGTCGATTGGGATGGTGATTTGCCTCATGATTTGTTCTTTTTCTTGGTCGATAAAGGGATGACAACCCGCGCCCAAATATTCGAAACATTCTGGCCGGACTTGCCACCCAATGAAGCAACCAATGTGTTTCATGTGACCAAGCGCAAAATTAACGAGGTGCTGGGTGTTGATCTAACCCAATACACGGGCGGATTTTATCGTATCGCCCCCCAAATCGAACTGATGTATGACGTGACACGCTTTAGCGAAATGCTTCAGCAGTCGGCAGTCGAGCAAAAGTCAGTCTCCCAAGATTTGCTCAGACATGCCATCTGGTTGTATCGTGGTGAGTTTCTAGGCAGCGTACAGTCGCCTACCTTGGCATGGGCACAACGTAGGCGGAGCGAATTGGCGCAGCAGTATGGTGAGGCGCTGATGCAGTATGCGAAAATTCTTGAAGCTGCCGGAGATGCACGAACGGCGTTAGGGCTTTACATTGGTGCCAGTGCTTACAACCGCCAGCGTGAAGATTTGGCAGGCTTGATTATGGGTTTGTATCGTGATTTAGGAATGCATCAGTCAGCACTTGATACCTATGCCCGTATCGAGAAAGATATTGCTGACACACTCAGTATTTCTCCGGCGCAATGGTTGCAAGACTTGGCCGCTAATATCCGCACAACAGCCAAAATAGTCGGGACTCCCATATCCAAATAGATACTTGAATATGGGATAATCTGCCCGTGTTCCGCGTATTTATTCCTTAGCCGTATCTGGCATTTCCACGCGGTCTTGATAGGTGATGACACCGATGACCTGCTCTTTGTCGCGCATTGAGATAATAAAGTCTCCACCTGCGCGTCCTCGAACCACTTGCGGCGCACGTCCCAAACGCATATAAAATGCCTTTTTACGGTTGGTGATGGCGATGATATTGTCGTCCTGTCGCCCGATAGTTGTGGCCGCTAATTCACGACTGCTGGAGGGTAAACGCATGCCGATGACACCGCTGCCTGCCCGCCCTTGAGAGGGATAACCTGCAATCGGCGAGATTTGTGCAACCCCATCATCCGTCATACTCCATACATATTGGTCGGGCACGGCTATAAAGGCGCCAATTACGCGGTCGCGCTGTCCTTGTAGTTTGATACCCCGCATACCACCGGCTGGTAAACCGGTTGGGCGTACGTCACTCTCGCTGAAGCGTATTGCTTGCCCTTGCGTGGTGGACAGCACAATCTCATTCTCGCCGGTCGTCACCATCACCCAACCGAGTTTATCATCTTTCTCCACGTTCATTACAGTGAAGACGTTGGCAGTTGCTCCGGGCAAATCGCTTAACCGAAGCCGTTTGACTTCGCCATTCGCAGTCGCGAACACCAGATAGCCGCTTTCCATCGCTTCCGGCAGGCTGATAGCAGCGGTAATTTCTTTATCGCTTGGGAGTGCGAGTAAACTGCTAAATACAGCTCCTTCAGACGCTTCGTGTACTTGTGGCAGTTGGTGAACAGGTACGGTTGCGCACTGCCCATCCGACGTAAACAGATACGTGATTTGTGTCGTATCGGTCGACATAATGAAGCGTGGCGGGTCTTTCAAATCAGCAGTAACTTTCGGTTGCGTATTTTCGAAGCTGCGGCCCATCTTCCCATCCACGCTCACCGTGACCCACGTTTCTTCTGCTGGAATGAGTAGATCGCTGGTCTGGATGGTGGTGGCGGTGCTGTCCATAATTGCCGTACGCCGCCGGTCACCATAGGCATCTTTGATGGTGCCCATTTCTTCTGCAATGAGCTTGCGCTGTTGAATAGGGCTGGCAAGCAGTCCTTCTAGGTATTTGATGAGCTTGATCTTCTCTTTATGCTCATCCTCAATCTTTTTGCGTTCAAGAGCTGCCAAACGCCGTAACTGCATATCGAGAATGGCCTGCGCTTGAATGTCATCAATCTTAAGCAGCGCCATTAAGTTGTTACGCGCTGTGTCAGCGGTTTGTGACTTGCGGATCGTCGCAATTACCTTATCCATATCATCCAGCGCTTTGAGCAGACCTTCAAGGATGTGTGCTCGTTCCTGTGCCTTGGCAAGGTCGAATTGGCTTCGTCGCCGGATGACTTCTAAGCGGTGATCAAGATATACCTTTAAGCATTGCTTCAAGCTTAGGGTGCGCGGTTCATTATCGACCAATGCCAGTGTGTTAATACTGAAGGTTTCTTGAAGTGGGGTAAGCTTGAAGAGGCCGGCCAGCACTGGTGTAGGCTCCGCACCACGTTGTAATTCAATAACAAGGCGCAACCCCTGTCGGTCGGATTCGTCCCGCAGGTCAGAAATGCCTTCTAGTTTGCCGTCACGCACCAGATAGGCGATGCGTTCGATCAGCGATGATTTGTTAGTCTGGTAGGGCAGTTCACTTACGATGATGCGAGACTTGCCACGTCCCATGTCCTCGATGTGAACTTTCGCCCGCATTGTGATCTTGCCACGTCCGGTTGCATAGGCCGAAACCAGTGTGTCCTCATCGGTATGTAGTCCATCAATGTGGCGGTATACGAGGCCACCTGTAGGGAAGTCTGGGCCTTTCACAAACTGCATCAAATCTTGAACAGTAATATCATCCAACTGTTCCCAATTTTCGAGCATATAAACGAGCGCATCACAGACTTCGTTTAAGTTGTGAGGTGGAATGTTTGTAGACATACCAACGGCGATACCGGAGGAACCATTGACCAGCAGATTTGGAAAACTGGAAGGTAGAACGGACGGTTCACTCAAACTACCATCGAAATTCTCGGTAAAGTCGACTGTTTCCTTTTCGATGTCTACGAGTAGTTCTTCGCCAATTTGCTCCATCCGTGCTTCGGTGTAACGCATCGCTGCTGCGCCGTCACCATCGATACTGCCAAAGTTCCCTTGCCCGTCAATGAGTTCATACCGCATTGAAAAGTCTTGCGCCAACCGAACCATTGCTTCATAGACAGCCGTATCACCATGCGGATGGTATTTACCCAATACCTCACCGACGATACGTGCGCTTTTCTTGTAGCTGTTATCTGAACGTATGCCCATGTCATGCATCGCGTACAGGATGCGGCGGTGAACAGGTTTCAAACCATCACGGGCATCTGGCAGCGCACGGGCTACTATGACGCTCATTGCGTAGTCAAGGTATGCTTCACGCATCTCCTGACCGATGTTGACACGGCGAATGATCCCATTTGTCATAAAGATTTCCTGAGCTGTCGTTTCTGATGAGAATAGTTATTCTAGGTATTTAAAACTGTGATGTCAATCACTTGGTTACTGAACATAGGTTCTATTATACCACAGTTTTTTGCCCTATGCCTCCCCAACTCTCAGCGATTTCTTATAGCCAGCCACTTGGCTCTGTGATACTATGCTCTCTATGAAAAGATCAAAATGCACAACTCACCTCGCCCTTTTTCTGTTGTTAGCGCTGATGTTTGCGGCCTGTTCACCGCAAGCACCCACCATCATTTATGTCACTCCTACTCATGAAGCCGAAATTGCTTCTGCGGCTACAATAGTACCTACTCTGCTACCGCCAACTGAAACGCTGGCAGTACCTACTGAAACACCCACTCCCACTGAAACCGAAACACCGCTGCCAGTGGGTACGGTCTTACCGACGAACACACCCTTAGGCGCAATCATTGGGGGCGACTATACGCTCCCGCCGACCTCTACACTGCGCCCGACCAATACGATGCCCCCCCCAACCGAGGGGCCAACCGCCGAGGCTTCTGCCATACCACCCACCCCAGAGCCTTCTGTACCGACGGTTGAGCCGACCAGCGGCCCGAAACCAACCATCCCGAATTTGGATGCGGCTCGCATGGGTATCCAGCTTGATCCCAACCTTGACCAGAATGACTGGAATAGAGCACTCGATTCAATCACAAATTTGGGTGTGAAGTGGCTCAAGGTGCAAATCTCGTGGAAGCAGTATCAGCCGAATAACGCGGACGAAATCACCGAAGATTTCCGCCGCCTCGAAATTTATCTCGAAACTGCTAATATCAAGGGCCTAGACATTCTCATCAGTGTTGCCAAAGCACCGGCATGGGCGCGCACGAACCAGACTGAGGATGGGCCGCCCGATGATCCGAACGCACTTGCTAAGTTTACGGATTTGATGATGCAGGAGTTCGGCACCCATTTGGACGCAATTGAAGTGTGGAACGAGCCGAACCTCTCCCGTGAATGGCAGGGGCAGCCGCTGAACGGCGCATCCTATATGCAGTTGTTGATGCCGTCTTATACAGCTATTAACGCTTATTCCGAGCGGATGAAAAGCGACCCCAAAGCCCCTCGCGCTACTCCCCTCACGATTATCACAGCCGGCCTCGCGCCTACAAGTGACAATACCGAGGCTGGCTCGCGCGATGACCGTGCCTATCTCCAAGAGATGTATAATGCCGGTCTTGCCGGATTAAGCAACGTCGCTGTAGGTATTCACCCCTATGGCTGGGGCAACCCGCCCGATTCGACCTGCTGCCAACCGAGTCAAGAGCGTGGTTGGGACGATAACGGTCACTTCTTCTTCTTGGATAATGTGAAAGCTTTCCGCGATGTGATGGTGCGTAACAACCACACCGGTGGTAAGCTGTTCGCGACCGAGTTTGGTTACGCTACATGGGACAACTTCCCCGGTGACCCGCCGCAGGTATGGATGTCCTATAATAATCGTACTCAACAGGGTACATACCTTCTACGGGCTTTCGAAATGGCACAAGGTATGGACTTCATGGGGCCGGTCATCCTGTGGAACTTGAATGTCGCGAATAAAGTCACTATTGGCAACCGCGACGAGATGGCGGCCTACAGCATCACATTCCCCGGTGACGGTTGTGCTTTGAACCTTGATAGCCCCAACCGTACCGAGCGCCCAGCCTACTGGATGATCTATGATGCGGTGCGCCCCGATGTAAATTTGGACAGCTACTGCTAAGAATAGAGTAGGGCGATTAGAATCAAAAGCGCGGGGCTTACGGCTCCGCGCTTTTTGATTGTTCTGGTGGGGGAGCGTCTATGCTCCCCTCGTTAGTGATGGAACAACCTTAGTTGTTCATCCCCATTTCTTCCATGCCTTCGTTATCGTCGAAGCTGTCTTCCACCACCGAGTCCAACGCACCCTGTGCTTCCAACGTAATGTTGGGTGCAACCAGTTCGCGGTCTTGGTAAGTGTGGAAGCCCGTCCCCGCAGGGATCAGCTTACCGATGATGACGTTTTCCTTCAGGCCGTACAGATTGTCCATCTTGCCTTCGATAGCCGCACCCGCCAACACCTTGATTGTGTGCTGGAAGCTGGCCGCCGAGAGGAAGCTGTCAGTGCTGAGGGCTGCCTTGGTGATACCTAGCAGTACGGGCGCACCGGCTGCCGGTTCCTTGCCCTCCGCAAGCAGTTGCTCGTTGAGGTTCAGCAGTTTCAGACGGTCGATCAACTCGCCCGGCAGCAGCATACTATCGCCGCTGCGGGTAATCTGAACCTTCGACAGCATCTTGCGGATGATGACTTCAAAGTGTTTGTCAGCGATGTTCACACCCTGATTACGGTACACATCTTGCACTTCCGTCAGCAGATAAATCTGAGCCTGTTCCGCACCCAAAATACGCAGGATGCGGTGCGGGTTCTTCGCGCCTTCGGTCAACTGCTGACCGGCGGTCACTTCCGCGCCATCGAACGCTTCCGGGATCAACCGCGCATTCGATGGGATTTCATATTCCACTTCCTGCCGCCGTTCGTAGCGGATGTAGATCGTATGGCCTTCGAGATGGACGACACCGTGCATCTTGGCGACGATCTTGCCACCATTTCCACCGGCTTCCTCGACGATGATTTCACCTTCGCCGACTTCACCTTCGTCCTCGACCAGAATGTCCCAACCAACCGGGATGTCATGCTGCTCGCTGAAAGCTTCACTGTCGATGACCGTTGCAATACGCACACCGTCACGTTTGCTCAAGCGGAGTACACCGCTGATGTCAGTAACGACGGCTTCACCCTTTGGCTTCTTGCGTGCTTCGAACAATTCTTCAACACGCGGGAGACCGCTGGTGATGTCACCGCTCGCCTGTGCCGTACCACCGCTGTGGAACGTACG
>JAPUDW010000028.1:0-3486 GCA_027492915.1 Bacteroidota bacterium
TTATGTGCCAGTGATTTCCGACCGTCTGAATCAGAATGTGGCGCGTTTTCTGGCTTTATATGGTGGTGCCTTTCCATTCGTCCGTCAGGCGGACATCAAAGCACGAACGATTGACCGCATTATCCTCGTGGATACTCAGCGTATGCCGCAGATCAAGCGGGTGCGTAAGGATGTCGAACTTCAAGTTATTGATCATCATGTGGCAAGTGATGAACTTCAACCAACTTGTAAATTTATCTTCGAAGCTGTTGGTGCGGTAACCTCATATTTAGTTGAGCAGATTCAATTAAAAGGTATTGTTCTTACTTCCTTGGAAGCAACGCTGTTGATGCTCGGTATTTACGAAGATACCGGATCACTATCCTACGGAACGACGACCCCCCGTGATTTGCAAGCCGCGGCATGGTTGCTGGAGCAGCAGGCCGTGCTGGATAGCGTACGCCGCTTTCTTTCTCAGCCGCTGAACTCTGAACAACAAAACTTGCTTGAATTATTGATGAAGCAAATGGAGAGCCGTTCGGTCGAAGGGTATTCAGTTTCACTCAGCGCGGTTCGTGTACCAGAAACCGTGTCGGAGATAAGCTCGGTTGTACACCGCCTGCGAGACTTGCTTGAGTCAGCAGCGTTGTTCGTGATCGTCGAAATGCCTGCGACGACTTTGTTCGTGGCACGATCAATTGTGGATGCAATCGATGTGGGTGTGATAGCGCGTCTGCTCGGTGGGGGCGGTCATGGTCGGGCAGCAGCAGCGACTATCCGTGACCGGCAATTGAACGAGATTACTGCGTTTATCTGGCAAGAACTAAAGTCGGTTGTCACACCGATAGCGCTGGTAGCGGATTTGATGTCGTATGGCGTGCAAACGGTTGAAGCCGCACAACCGCTGAAAGATGTTATCCGGCGCGTACGGCAGATCGGGCATGAAGGCTACCCCGTGGTTGAGTCTGGGCAGGTGGTCGGTTTATTGACACGGCGTGACCTTGACCGCGCTGATGAACACCAATTGCGTGAGCTTCGTGTTCATGATGTGATGTCGTCTGGCAAGATTACGGTGACGCGCGAAACATCTGTTTATGAACTGGAGCGCTTGCTGCTTGACAGCGGTTGGGGGCAGATTCCCGTCATTAATGCTGATGAACAGTTAATCGGCATTGTGACGCGCACCGATTTACTCAAATATTGGGCAAAAGTGCATCCAAGTTCGGCATCTGGTGATCGGACGTTGACCCTTCCGCAGATCGAATTGATGCTGGGGAAAAGTGCTCTGGCGATTATCCAAATTGTATCCGAACGGGCACAGGCGGATGGGATTGAAATCTATCTGGTTGGCGGTGTAGTGCGTGATCTGCTGCTCGGACGCGCTAATTTTGACATCGATTTTGTGGTCGAGGGCAATGCAATTGAATTTGCTGATAGCATCCGTGCGGTGCATGGTGGTGAGGTTGCAGCGTTTAAACCTTTCGGGACAGCGAAGTGGAAACCGAAAGATATTACTGCCATAGCAGACTCACTTGACCATGTTGATTTTGCATCTGCTCGCTATGAGTTTTATGACCACCCAACTGCTTTGCCCACTGTGTATAACAGTTCGATCAAGCTCGATTTGCAGCGGCGTGATTTCACAATTAACACGTTAGCAGTACAACTAAGTCCTGTATCCGCTTTTGGGCGGGTGGTCGATTTTTACGGAGGATTGCGCGACCTTGATGCGAAGTTGATACGGGTGCTCCATAGTTTGAGCTTTATTGACGACCCGACACGTATCTTGCGGGCGATGCGGTTTGCCCATCGTTTAGGCTTTGCGATTGAGGCGCGAACGAATGAATTGATGATAACCGCGCTGCCGATGTTGGGACGGATTACCGGCGAACGCTTGCGTAATGAATTGACCCTCATGCTGAAGGAAGCCGAGCCTGAAAAAGGTTTGATGACCCTCCAGCAGCAAGGTATATTGAAAGCGATACACCCTCAATTTGAATTCAGCGCTGGTGCTGGAACCGCATTTGAACGTGTACGACGGGAAAAACCAACCGCGTTTATCTTATCAGATGACCCAAGTGATATTTATTGGCATATTTGGGCGGGATTTATCGAACTGTCAGCACTTGCGACTGTAAGCGAACGGTTGTTGTTTGGGCGAAAATTTGCCGATTCAATGCTTCAGGTCGCCCAGTTGGTTCAGCAAAGTTCGGAGTTGGAACGCCCTGAACTGCGTGCTAGCTCGCTCGTTACACGGTTCGAGAATGTGAATGAATTAGCGCTGGCTGGGTATTGGTATGTGACTCATGATGAGGTCATTCGATCTCGGATTGAAGGCTATTGGCGCATATGGCGGCATCAGCAGCCAATAGCGACTGGTGATACGCTGCGCGAGAAGGGTTTGAAGCCGGGGCCGTGCTATCGCTTGATCCTACGCCGGTTGCGCGATGCGTGGTTAGACGATCTTGTTCAGACTAAAGCTGAAGAAGAGGAGTTGATGAATCGCTTAATATCTGATGAGAAGATTTGCGATGGCGATACTTGAGCAGCCTCCTACATTAAATGTCTCGCTGCCTGTGACCATTCGCACAGCGCGGAAAGAAGATTTACCACGACTGGAGTGGTACGGACAGTACGCGCACTTCCGTAATTTATTCCAACGAGCATACCGTGACCAGCAGCTAGGCATTCGGCTGATGTTGGTGGCGGATTGTAACAGCTTCCCAATTGGCTACATTTTTATCCTGTTTATGGACGACGAGGGAGAAAATCGTCAAGCTTATCTCTATTCACTGCGTGTTATGGAGATGTTTCATTCGCGGGGAATTGGGACGCGGCTGATGAATGAAGCCGAAGAACGGGTAGCGACACGGGGCTATAATGAAGTGACCATTGCCGCAGCAAAGACCAACGATGTTGCACGGCGGCTGTATGAGCGACTGGGGTATAAAGTCTTTACGGATGATCTCGGCGAATGGAGCTATACTGATCATCTGGGGAAGGTGCGTCATGTTAAGGAACCATGTTGGCTGTTGCATAAAACAATTGCTATGCGGTAAAATGCCCCCCCATCCCTAGTAGCTGGTAATCGTGTTACTTTTCACAAGTACACAATGAAGCTATGGTTTGGTAATTGTCTCATGAAAGGGTGCTCCGAAGTTTTATGAATATCAAGCAATCTTCTGTCCGCGTAACTCGTTGGCATGGTAGCCAACATCCCACGTTTTCGACCATTACCCGCGATATGAAAAAAGAAGGACTGCGTCCCTATATGTGGGTGAATGCACCGAATCACCGTTATGGGGTTCGGACGCATGGATACGATAAGGTGTTATACGTGGTTGAAGGCACGGTGGAAATCAGCCTTCCTGATTCAAATCAACGCATGAATTTGCGCGCTGGCGACCGGGTGGATATTCCTGCCGGTGTGCGCCACGGCACGATTGTCGGCGCGAACGGTGCGAAGTGTGTTGAAGCGGCTGTGGCCCGTCAATCATAAATTATTTG
>JAPUDW010000028.1:3496-28896 GCA_027492915.1 Bacteroidota bacterium
TGAAGCTGCCGTAGCGCGGTAATTGTCATTATCGTCTGGACTGAATTTATAGGGGGCTGCCCAAATTTGGGCGGCTCTTTTATTTGATAGGGCTTATCAAACAATCTTAGTTGACTATCGGGCAAGGTGTATTCGCATCTATAATGCATTTTTGCTGTAGGTATTCAGGATGGTTCGGGGTTTTGGGCATATCCATGAATCAACATACACCATTAACACGTCGAGATTTGTTCCTCAGTTACCCTTCAGGGATGGTTAAGCAAATTATTAACAGTAGTGCGGTTTCGATTCTGCCTTATGTCGATCATTCGGGTATGACGCCGAATGCTGATTTCTATACCCCAAGCGGACATGATACGCCGTTTGTTGATGTGGATCACTGGCGGTTGCGAATCAGCGGGCTGGTCAAAACGCCTTTAGCAATGACGTTGGAAGATTTGCAATCTCTTGGCTTTATTGAACGGGTCTTGGCTATTGCGAACATAAAGAGCCGACCCGACCAGTTTTTGGTGGGACAGGCTGTTTGGCGTGGTGTGCCGTTCATGACACTTATTGAGCAGTCGTCAGTTGGCTCAGATGCGGCATATGCAGCGCTGCGAAGTGTAAATGGGTATACAACCTACTTATCACTCGAAATGTTTGAAGATGCTGTGCTGGCATTCGAGATGAACGGTGAACAATTGTCTCCACAGCAGGGTTATCCGGCGCGGTTGATTGTGCCGGGACTTTATGACTACAAGCTTCCCAAATGGTTGTCGAATATCGAGTTTACGAGCAGCAAGCCTGCGGGTTATTTCGAGTCACGCGGTTGGTCGGCAACGGGTGCGGTACAAACAACCGCGATGATTTTCTCGCCTCGCGTTCGGGAGCAACTCGGCAGGCAGGTGATGTTCAACGGAATAGCTTTCGCAGGCAGCCGTGACATTGAACAGATTGAGTTAAGCATCGACGATGGCGAGTGGATGCCTGTGCCGTTTGCTACTGTGCTACCGGGGCAATGGACTCGCTGGGAAATCAATTGGACAGCACCCGCATCCGGCGATTATGTGGTTCGGGTTAGGGCGACCGATACAGCACAATCTCAGAACGAGTGGAGTACTCCACATAGCGTTGTTTTTCGCGTAGGTTCATAGGCGAGGCTTTCACCAATATGCTTACACGACGATCATTTCTGCAATTGGTTGGTGCCACTGTAGCAGCGGCCACATTAAGCCCGCTTACGCGCCTGACGGCGGCTGTAAATACGGATGTATATCAAGGTCGGGCTTTAACTGCGCTGCCTGTTTACGTTAAACCCGGCATCACTCAACCTGTGGTTGGGCGGCTGTGGCCGGACAGCATTACAAGTATCATAGACCAGCAATCTGAGTGGTACCGGATACCGGAGGGTTGGGTGCAACGCGAAGGACTTCAACCGATGTTGGTTTATGATCCTCAAGACTATGTATTTAGTCAGGCTGCACCGTTTTGGGCGGAAGTGGCTGCACCTGCCGTCTCTATTCGTACCTACTGTGCGGCGGATGCACCCTTGGTGACGCGGGTTGGGCATGGCGGCGTGCTGAAAGTGATTGATACACTGCCGGGTGAGCCTAATGGATGGTATGGCGTTGCAAATGAACACGGTGATTTATTGGGCTGGACGCAAGGTGTGTTCTGGCGGCCTGTAACATTTGATGATGACAGCAGAAGTAAGCGCACGCTGTATTTTAATCAACAAGATTTTTTGATGACCGCTTATCAGGGTGACGAAGTGGTGCTGCAAGCGCCATTTTCTAGCGGTGATGGGTTAGCCGCAGGATCTTTCCAACCGCTGCGAGGATTGGTTAGCGGGCGTGTTGCAGGTTATTACGGTGTACCGTGGCAAACGATGTTTGGAGAAGGCCAGACGATAGCCGGTGTGTACTGGCACAACCAATTTGGGCGATCTGTAACCAATGGTTCAGCGGTACAGATTACGCCACTGTTGGCGCGCTGGGTGTATGGGTGGGCAGGTGAGGATGCTCACATTGTGGTTGAGTAACTCGTTGTTCTCATGTAATAATCAGGCAAGATTCGTACTCTATGATGTGTTGCAGCGTAAGTTTTGCTGGTGAAAGGTACTGGTTGTGAACGTTGATAATATCTCGTTCGGTTTGGCGTTTATTGTCGGCATCATATCGTTTCTCTCGCCATGTGTGTTGCCGCTTGTTCCGGCCTACATCGGTTATCTGGGAGGACGGCTGACGAATAAAGTGTCGTCACAGGTGAGCGTGGGGGCGGACGGCCAAGCTGTATTACAACCTGTAGGACGTAACCGCTTTACGATTGTGACACATGGGCTTGCCTTTGTATTGGGCTTCACATTTGTTTTTGTGGCGATTGGTTTGCTCTCCACCGCGTTTGTTCAGCAGGTGGGCGGACGCAATATTAACTTGCTCACAGATATTATCGGACGGTTGGGCGGGGTGCTGATCATTTTCTTTGGTCTGCACTTCATGGGTGTGCTGCCATCACTGTTCAGCCGGTTGTTGAGTGACAAGGATGATCTCAACAATCCGTTCGTCAGTGTAATTATGGCCTTATTTGGCGGATCGCTACTGTTGTGGGGTTTTACGGGCGGACTTCTTCCCTCGCTTTATAATAATTTGGAGACGACCGCAGGCGTTATTACGCAGTTGAACTGGCCGAGCGTTATTGGCCTTGTACTTGCCGTTGTTTATCTGCTGTGGTTGTTCCTCGGTGGGGCATTCGTGACCCCCGGCAGGTTTTGGACAAGCATTATCATCAGTATTCAAAATGGTTTTTATGCGGATACCCGCCGCCAGATGACGACACGCGGTGAAGGCTATGCTGGGTCAGCCATAATGGGCGTGATTTTTTCGGCGGGGTGGACACCGTGCATCGGGCCACTGTACGGGGCGGTGTTGACCTATTCGGCAAACACGGGCGATGTGGCGCGAGCAGCCCCCTTGTTAGCAGCCTATTCGCTGGGGTTGGGCGTACCCTTCTTGCTGACAGCGCTGCTGCTGGATAATGCACAGGGTATGCTCCGGCGGTTGCAACGCCATATGCGGACGATTAAGCTGGTTAGCGGGGCGTTTTTGGTGCTTATCGGTTATTTGGTGGCGAGTGGGCAGTTACAAAGCTTGAGCGCCTATTTGAACGGGCAGTATTCCGAGTTTTCGATTGATCTTGAGGAACAGGTTGTTGGGTCAATTACGGGGAATACGGCTGCACCGACCCTCGTTCCAACCGAAGCCAGTGTGTTGAACAGTATTTCGGGTGCTGCGGCTGCGGCGAACGCGCCAGTTTTGGGAACGGATATTGATAATATCGCGCCGAATTTTGAGTCGGTGACGGATACGGGTGAGGCGATTAAACTCTCTGACCTGCGCGGGCAGGTGGTGGTACTTAATTTCTGGGCGACATGGTGCGCACCGTGTAAGGTGGAGATGCCTGAGTTCGAACAGGCTTACCAAGCCAATAGTGATAACAACTTTACGGTGCTGGCAGTCAATAACTCTGAGACAGTTGAACAGGTGACTGCTTTCCGTGATGAGTTGAATGTGAGCTTTCCGTTCGTGATGGATGAACAGGGTGAAATTCAACGGCAGTACGGTGTGGTAAGTTACCCAAGTACGTACATTTTGAACAAGCAAGGTGTGATTATCGCCAAGCAGTTTGGCCCGATGACCGGCGAACAGATCGAGACACTGGTTGCTAAAGCGCTGGCCTCGTAAGCCATGATGGGCGGGGCGCGGCGTGAGTTGTTATTGATAGGGGCTGTGGCCTGTATGGTTGCAGCCTTTTTGATTGTGTGGTCGGCGGGTTTGCCGGAACGAGCGGCTTATACGGGTTTTGTGGCGGACGGTGAGCGCTATGCACCGGAACTGAACGCGCTCGCCCCTTTGTTTGAGGCTCAAACGTTGGAAGGGCAGACACTGGGTTTAGCCGATTTACGCGGGAAAGTGGTGCTTATTAATTTCTGGGCGACATGGTGTGAACCTTGCAAGGCCGAGATGCCGGATTTGCAAGCGGTGTATGAAGCATACCAGAGTCGAGGGCTGGTGATTTTGGGCGTGAACTTGGACGAGGGGCAGGCAGACATCCGCCGGTGGGTAGGAACGTTAGGGCTGACATTTGATATTATGCTGGACGAACGACAGCAGATCGCGGCGCTATACCAACTACGGGGGCAGCCTTCCAGCTATCTGGTCGCACCGAGCGGGGTAATTACACAGGTTTATTATGGGCCAACGACACGGCAGGCGTTAGAGGCGGCAATAGCGCCGTTCCTACCTGCCTGATACACTTGGACTTATGTGTGTTAAACCCAAGATATAGGTTGTTGATATGACATCTTTGACTCCACCGAGCAATAAGCCGGTTGCTTTACGATTGAATTTATGGGTACTGCGGTTGGCACGACATTGGCTGCGGGTGGCGTTGGTGCTTCTGCTTACGTATTCGAGCCTGCCTGTGATCGCCCCGACATTGATGAAACTGGGGCTAACCGGGCCAGCAAATGTGATCTATACCATGTACAGCGCGGTATGCCACCAATTCGCGTTCCGGTCAATGTTCTTATTCGGGGAGCAGCCGATGTACCCGCGCTATAACACGGGCAGCTCGTTGAAGCCTTTCGAGGAATTTGTACAGAACCTACCGGAGTTCGCGCCTGACCGGATACTGCCGTTCCCGTATGGGCCGGTCGGGGATATTTATGCTTTTACGGGGGGATTTCAAGGGGCGGCGCGGGAGTTCCGTGGGAATGAGCAGATGGGTTATAAGATGAGCATCTGCGCACGAGATATTGGTATTTATTGGGCGCTGACGGCAGGAGCGTTGATTTACAGTATTCCGGTGGTGCGGCGACGGCTGCGACCGATCCCGATTTACATCTACATTATTTTGGGGATCGCGCCGATTGGGATTGATGGATTAAGCCAACTGTTGGGTTATCCACCCTTTAACTGGTGGCCGCCACGGGAGACTTTACCGGCTTTCCGCGTGGTGACGGGTGTGTGCTTCGGCCTGATGAATGCCTGGCTGGGCTTACCGTATCTGGATATGTCGATGCGGGAAACAAAGGAGCAGGTTGAGGATAAGCTGCGGCGGGCAGGGTTTGGGGATAAATTGTAAGTCGCAAGTGCCAAGTTTCAAGTTCAAGGCAGTTGACCTGTTAAAAATATGATTGGGTTATAAGAGTTGCACAATTTGCAATACATCTGCCGAAATGGCGGGCGAAAAGCTCCCGTATGTCTGCCGAATCGTCATTTTATGTCGGCGGAAGTGAGGGAGCGCGGCGCTGAAATGACACAAAACGGCGGGAAGCTCCCGTGTATCCACCGCAGTGCAAATTGTGCAATTGCACGGCGGATGTGAGGGAGAATGCCGCCAAAAATGCAAAAGCAATACTTTTCACCACAGAAGCACAGAGATCACAGAGACATATTGGGACAGATAACCTGTGCATAACCATCATAACTGTCGAGCCTCACAAAATATCAGCTAAAACAACGACAATTGAACGGCGGGTTGGTGACCGTCGAGCAGGATGAAGGGTGCGGCTTGTTCGGGCGCACGGATGCCGAGGGCACGCAGATGGGCGAGATCGGTGAGGTGTCCGGTGCGGCGGGCTTTAAGGATGCTTTCGGCAGCTTTTGGCCCGAAGCCGGGGATGCGCATGAGTTCGTCGCGGCTGGCACGCATTATCTCAATGGGCGCGTGGGTGAGATGCGCTTCTGCCCATGCGCGTTTGGGGTCAACATCAAGGCGCAGGTTCCCACTTTCCTCAAAAGGTAATTCTTCTACACTCCAGCCGTAATCGCGCAGCAGAAAGCTCGATTGATAAAGGCGAAATTCACGAGTCGGCAGCACGGCAGACAGATTCTCAAAAGGTGTATCGCTGATCGGGTGGAAGGCTGAGAAGTACGCCCGTGATAATCCCATTTGACGGTAAAGACGCTCGCTGACGGAGAGTAATTCGACATCGGTATCGCCCACTGCGCCAACGACAAATTGGGTGACGGTGCTGGCGCGAATACCTGTTTGGCGAATCTGGTGCGCCCATGCGAGGCGCTGCAAGAGTTCGTCGTTGAAGCTCTTTTTGGGCGCGAGTGCTGCCAAACGTTCTTCGGTCGGCGCTTCGAGATTGATGGATACACGGTCAGAAAGCTGCATGGCACGGTAAAGCTGATCGTATTCTGCACCGGGCATAATTTTTAGATGCACATAACCTTTGTACTGGTATTTCCGGCGAACAATTTCAACCGTATCCAGAATTTTATCCTGCGTAGTGACGCTGCCTTTGATGATGCCTGAACTGAGGAAAAGGCCGTCGGCAACTTTGGCACGCTGCAACTGGTCAAACGAGGCGGCCATTTCGTCCGGTTTGAAAGTGACGCGCTGCGTTTTGCCACGACCGGCACGGAAGTGACAGTAGTAACAATTGCGTTCGCAGGCGGTGGTCATCATGGTTTTCATGATAGGCTTCGCGCCGGTGGGTGTGGAGACATTGGTGATGCAGGGTAGGTCAGACGGCAGACGTTTGGCGGCGCGTTCAGAATGGGGGTGATCCCCAGCCGGTTCGAATTCTGTGTGATCCCCGGCAATTTCTAACTTCTGCAAGGTTGTGGGGGTAGAAATTATGTTCATAGGCTTATTATATGAACTTTTGTTCTGAAATGCAAGTTGGTGTTTTCAAACTTAGCGCTATGGTAAGGGTGCGAAATTTTCTATCTATTGTTTGATGGGGTGAACAGCGTGATGTGGAAACTTGGAATACGTAATGTTTATATTTTATATAAGAATTATAAATGCAATGCTGTGAACGCAAACATTGGACTTAATGATTTATAGGAAAATTTGCGGTCTACTTACGCAAAAAGGATTAACACATGAAATATGCAACAATACCGAAAACAGAATTAAGGGTTTCGCAAATTTGCCTTGGCTCTGGTGATTTTGGGGCGACCGTGCCCCGTAAGGAAACGTTCGCACTGCTGGATGCGTTCGTCGCGGCGGGGGGCAACTTTATTGATACGGCGCATGTGTACTCGGACTGGATACCGAATACCAAGAGCACGAGCGAAAAGACGATTGGTTACTGGATGCGCGACCGTGGAATGCGGCATGATGTGGTGATAGGGACGAAGGGCGCACATCCGCTTCTAACGAGCATGAATAAGTCGCGGCTGTCGCATGACGATATTGAAACGGACATCCTCGAAAGTTTGGAGTATTTGCAAACGGATAGCATCGACTTGTATTGGCTGCATCGGGATGACACGGCGATTCCGGTTGGCGAGATTATCGACGTTTTGAACGAGCAGGTCGGTAAGGGGCATATTACCCATTTCGGATGCTCGAATTGGAAGTTCAGCCGGATACAAGAAGCGCTGGATTATGCCTCTCGGCGGGGTATCCAAAGTTTCGTTGCCAACCAACCGCTGTGGAGTTTGGCGACCGCCGATATGGACGCGATACCGGACAAAACGCTGGCGGGTATGGATGATGAGGGCATTGCCTTCCATAAGCGGACGGGTATGGCGGTGGTGCCATATTCATCACAGGCGCACGGGTTTTACAGCAAACTTGAGGCCAAAGGCGCGGATGCGATTAGCGAGGGTGACAAAAAGACGTACCTGAGCGAAGCCAACATCCAACGGCTGCCGCGTGTGCAAAAGTTGGCGCAGCAGTACGGCGTGAGTGTTAATGACATCGCGCTGGCTTATTTGACCAACCAGCCGTTTGTGACGGTGCCAGTCGTTGGTTGCAAGACGTTGGAACATTTGCAGTCGAGTCTGGCGGCGGCGGACTTGACGCTCACGCCTGAGGAATTGGCGTATTTGGACGCTGGGTAAGGGCTTTATATTTAAGGTAAGGGGTTTACCGCTGGCAAACCCCTACAACGGCGCAATCGGTTCTCGACACCATTTAGTGAACTAGGACGATGGAAAGACATCCAGCAAACCGGCTTGGTCGGCGGTGTAGGCTGTGCCAGCCGTGATCGTGATGCTTTTGTTGGGGCTGCCAGTGTTGTTGATGATGTCGTAAGTGCTGCTGGGAAGAAGTCCCGCGACATAAAATTTGCTGATGGTAGTCGGCAGTTCGCACGAAATATTGGTAAAAGGTTGGTCGAGGTCACGGGCAAAAACCACGGAGACACCAATGTCGATTAGTTCAACACCCTCATAGCCGCCGTCGCAGTTGAAACTTATGGCTCCGGCATCCACACTTCCTTGTCCCATCGCTTGTAAGACGGTTAAGAAGCGCACATCGGCATCGCTGCCGCCGTCGATGTTGAGGCGGTAGCGCATGGTTTCGTAGTGGGCGGGTGCGCTGCTGATTTCGTCTTGCAGCGGTGCGGCAGTGAGAACGGCATCGGTTGGTAGGACGGAATTGATGAGCAACTGCTGATTTTTGGGGGTGGTCATGACTGCTTGATTGCCATCAACTACCACATCGTTGGCGAAGTTTAGCCAGAAGCGTTTTTCGCGATCATCCGAGGCAGTGGTGGCGCGGTCATAAACGATGACGATGTTGGGCTTGAGCCACAAGAGTGAACGGCTGACGTGGGTTACGCCGTGAAGTTCTTCGTAGTCGGTGTTGTAGAGCGCTGTCGAATCCCCTTGCACATAGAGATAGTTCTTTGTATCGCTGTAAAGTGGCTGTGGTGGGTTGTTGGCGCTGTAAAGCCATTGGGAGCCGCGCTCGGAAATCATCAGGCGGTGGTCGGAGCGGTCGGTGGGGTCATTTTGAACGGTGAGCGTGTTTAGATTGTCGGATGTGAGATAGTCGAGGTCATAGCCGACGCGGATTTTAGTGAGCCATTCGCCGCCGTAGTAGAACTCGAAGCTGTTGCCGTTACCCGTTTGATGATCGACACGATCCCAACTGAGGCTGTAAGTGAGCCACGCGGCAGAGTCCGACCAATTGGTGCGGGATAGTAAGCGGCGCATACCGGGGGCGTACCATGTGGTGGGGTAGGCGGGACGCGGATCGGTAGGCGCAGGGGTGGCAGGGTCAATCAGCATGAAGTACAACAGGGTTTTGTAGAACTCCTGAGGATCGTTGGAACGGTCAGCGAGGGCTTCTTCGCCGCCCATCGGCGTGTGAATTTGCAACCAGCGGATAGCATTCAGTCGCTCGGCATTATTGACGTTGGCATCATAGAGGCCGATGGCACCGAATAACTCGATAAAGTCGGGGTTAAGGTAATTTTGACCGCTGCCGTACCATGCCGGTTCGTAGACGGATTGACCGGTGTCCGAGTTGGTCGTCGTGGTAGGGCTGAGGGAATGGAAATAGGCTTTGACACTATCATCCCAGAAGGGATTGCTGGCAAATGCGACCTGCTGACCGAACCGGGTGGTATCGTCCGCACCAGCGGTATGCAGAGCGAGCAAGAATTGGGCGACATAGCCAAGGGACTGCGGACTGTACTCGAAGCCTTCGGTGCCAAAGCCCCCAGCCGCATCGGTACGCATAAGGTGGTCGTTGACGTAGAGCCACGCGCCGGTCGCCTGCTGGAGATAACCTGCAAACGTGCCTTCGGGGTCATCGGCAGGGTCAAACGCGAGCGCCATCATGCCCATGTTGCGCATGTGGGCAGTGTAGTAGTTATTGCCTGACCAGCGAACGGCATCTACATCGCTGATGAGGGCGGGGTCATTGTAGACACCGACAGGTTCGGGATGATTCATATTGGTGGTGGCAGCGTAAGTCAGCTCGTTCATCCAGGCTGAAAAGACGGTGTGGATGAGGGCTTTATCGTCGGCGGTAAGGGACGGGTAAATCCAGTCGACGGTGAGCGGGAAGCTAACCCCGTACCAGCGGGAACGGTCGTTGATGCTAAATTCGGGCGAGCGGAACGGTTCGCCATCGGCAGCGCCTTTCGCGGCTTCGGTGATGACATGCATCAGCATGGTTCGGGAGCGGGCGGCGTAATCGGCACGCTGCGCTTCGTCGGGATGTATGAGCGACATGAAGGCAAAAAGAGTGGCGTAATTTTCGGTTACATAATCTTCGTAGGCGTTGCTGCCGAAGTCACCGGCAATCACATCACCCGCGTCCATTTCTTCTTTGGCACGTTCGGCGAGAGGCAGGAGCGATTCCGCGTAGAGCGGATTGGTGTCGTTCGCCCAAGCACGATATTTTTCTAGAGTAGTCGGGGTTATCCAGAGGCGAGGGTGTGCTGTTTGGGATTGGGCGGCGGTAGGCAAGGATACGACGAGAAACAGGGCATAGATCATGACCAGTAGTTTTCGCATAGATGTCTCCAATGGCGAGAATGAGAATTTTAATATAGTTTGAAATGTGAAAGTGCGCTATGCGGCTGGCAGGGGTGCAATAAAGGCGCAAGTGAGTCATAGTAGTGTCATGTGTAGTGCAAGCTCAACTATTTTGAGGAGGTTATTTTGGCACAAGCTTTTACGTTAGGCGTGAATTATTGGCCGCGACGCAAGGCAATGTATTGGTGGTCAAATTTTGAGGCGGAAGAAGTGCGCGAGGAATTTGCGATTATCCGCGACATTGGTTTGAACGTGGTGCGTATCTTCTTGCTGTGGGACGATTTTCAGCCGACACCAGACAGCGTTTCGGAAGAACGGTTGAAGGATTTGACGACGGTGTGTGACATCGCCGCCGAAAATGGTTTGGGGTTGGATGTTACCTTTTTCACAGGGCATATGAGCGGGCCGAACTGGTCGCCAAGCTGGTTGCTCGATGAGAGCGCTCCCATCCCCGGTAAGTGGGTACGGCAGGTGGTGAGCGGTGGCAAGGTGGTGAAAGGTGGCTACCGAAACCCGTACCATGACGCGGTGGCATTGGATGCGCAGCGGCTGTTGCTGAAAACGGTCGTGAGCCGTTTGAAGGATCATCCGGGGATTTGGATGTGGAACCTCGGTAATGAGCCGGATTTGTTCGCGATACCTAACAGCCACGAGGAAGGGCAGGCATGGGTGCGTGAAATGACAGGCATCATTAAAGCGATTGACCCTGTGCATCCGGTGACATGTGGTTTGCACACTGCCAGCTTGAATGATGACGTGGGTTTGCGCGTGAATGAAGTGTATGCCGAGACGGATGTGGCGGTGATGCACGGCTATCCAATGTATGCTGAAGGCTGGTCAATGTCCGAACTTGACGCCGATTTCGTGCCGTACCTGTGTGCGTTGGTGACGGCGCTGTCTGGTAAGCCCACGCTGGCAGAAGAATTTGGCGGGTGTACGGCACCGGATGGTGGGGCTTCCCAGTATTGGGAGTGGGTTTCCTACGGGCGCGACCGGAAGCAGTTTATGGCATCCGAGCAAGACTTGGCAGATTACCTACGCGCGGTGCTGCCCAAGCTGGTCGAAGTCGGCGCGACGGGCGCAATGACATGGTGCTTTGCGGATTATGTTCCTGAACTATGGGACAAGCCGCCATGCGAAGAAGCGCGGCATGAACGTTTCTTTGGCTTGGTGCGTCCTGATGGTTCGCTAAAGCCGATTACACAGGTGTTCAAGGATTTTGCTGCGACAAAGCCAACAGTACAGCCTGCGACCAAAAAGGTCACGTTGGATGTCTCGCCAGAGGAGTATTATCGCGAACCGCTGCGCCATGCGATCCGGTTGTATCGTGAACAATTTTTGAAGTAAGGTGTATGCTGGCGAGGTGAAGCTCGCTTATTCGTTACAGTGCGTTTATTGAGGGGAAATGAGTTATGCAATACACAGCGACCAACGCAGTGGATTGGCTTTCCGGAAAATGGACTGTGCAGGCGACAAATTTCCCCATGTGGTTAAAAGGGGATAAGCTGCGGCCTACGTTTATGTACACCCCATTGGAAGATGGTCGTTTGTTAGATGAGGTGCAGTATCAGCGGAAATCCAATGGTGATGTTGAAACGATCACTGGATATGACCAGTATGATAGCCAAACCGGCGGTTTTGTATGGCGAGGTAAGGGTCTGCTTATCATCGCGCGAAGTAAGTGGCGCGTGCTGGATGTGGCGATTGATGGACAGATGGCTGTTATTGAATTCAGCAAAACGTTATTCACGGCTGCGGGTATCGACGTGATTACCCGCTTGTCCGATTTTGACCATACCATGCAGAAATATGCTGTGGATACAATGTCACGGATAGGGATACAGGCCGAACCACCGCTAAAATGGTTAAATAGGCTCTAAAAATATGGCCTGATCGCCCTGTTAGAAATTTTTGAGACGCGCTATAAGGAATCCATATACCCTGATGCTGATATGGAGATGCGCGATGGCAAGCCCCGAAAGTACCCAAATTCGTAAAACTTTAGTCAAAGATGCCCCTTCAACCTTACCACTAGCGGTACAGCGTCAGGAGTGGGATGCGATTGCGCTGCAAGCCGAACTGCCGACCAACATCGCGATTGAGGCGGTGACGGCGAACGGTGTAGCGTGTGAATGGGTGATCGGGTCGCGTGCAGACCGAAACAAGGTGTTGTTATGGGTACACGGTGGGGGCTTTACCAGTGGGTCAACCATAACGCACCGTGAACTCGCCAGTCATTTATCCGAGGCGACCGGTTTGGCTGTACTGCTGGTGAATTATCGACTTGCGCCGGAACACCCATTCCCTGCGGCGATTGCGGATGTGACCTCGGTGTACCAATGGCTTACCCAACAAAATTGGAAGTCAGCGGCAATTGTTGTTGGTGGTGATTCGGCAGGCGCTAATTTGGCAGTGGCGGGATTAGTCTCGCTGCGAGCGAGTGAGCAACCGATGCCAGCAGCGGCGGTATTGACATCACCGTGGCTGGATTTGACGATCAGCGGCGAAACGATAACGACGAACGCCGATATCGACCCACTGACGACAAGAGAAAGTTTGGCGGCGGCTGCACAACTTTATGCCGGCGGGAAAGATACCGCCGACCCGCTGATGTCGCCCTTATTTGCTGACCTCCCCGGCTTACCACCGATGTTGATTCAAGTTGGCGGTGACGAAATCCTGCTGAGTGATTCGACGCGTTTCGCAGAACGTTTGAAAGCCGCTGGTGTCGAAGCAACCTTAGAAGTCTGGCCGGAGATGTGGCACACATGGCATGGCTGGGCAGCGACCTTACCAGAAGCCCGACGAGCTATCGAAGCGATAGGTCAGTACGTGAAGGTTAGAGTATAGTTCGCTACCAGCGAACACAGGTTGAGCAGATGACAGCGTGACCCACCACAACAAAACGATGAGCAAGATTTGGAAGGGCAGGCGGGCTGTGACGGAAGGATGAGGGTATCCGCGAATCGGGATGCGGTGACGTGCGCCGTAAACATTCGCGGGAAAGATAGCGATCAGGTAGATAATGAGGGCGATGCCTGCCCAGCGTGTTGTTTGCGGAATCAGCAGCCCAACCCCGCCGAGAATTTCGAGCGCACCCGTAATCAGCACGATTGCGTCTTTATAGGGCAAGATGGGCGGCACGATGCGGGCAAAATCGCGCCGCAAGAACGTGAAATGGGCAACCCCTGCCACAATAAATACAAGTGCCAAGAGCCACAACACAATGGTTTGAACGTTACTCAGCATATCAACCTATCCACCTGAAAGCATGTTTATTTGCTGCCGCATGATTGACGGATGACCAAATGCGTCGGTGTTTGTACTCGCAGCGCGATGACGTTGTCATCTTCGATGCGCTTCACCACGCGCTCGACAGCCAGCTCACCGATAAGCTGCTTATGCACATGCACAGTTGTCAGTGCCGGGGTGGTAAAGGCCGACTCTGGAATATCATCAAAACCGGTGACGGCAACCTCATTCGGTACACGAATGTTGTGCTGGTGCAGCCATTGGATCGCCCCGATAGCAATCAAGTCGGACGCACAGACGATTGCATCCGGCGGGTTGGACAGGTTCATCAGGTGTTCCGCGCCGAGGTGACCGAGCTTAGGAGTCCAGCCATCGTCGCCGAAGGGCGCGGTCACGCAGAGGTTCGCATCTGCCGGCAAGTTGTGGGCTTTAACGCCGTCTAAAAAGGCTTTGCGCCGGAAATCGTGATGACCGGTGATGAAGCCCAGCCGCCGGTAGCCACAATGCACGAGATGGTCAACCATATCCCGAATACCATGATACCCGTCAAACGTCACGGTATCGTAGGCCGTGCCAATCGACTCGGTGGTGGCAACCAGCGCACGTAGGTTGGCTTTGAGATATTCCATGCCGTCGTATTTTGGCAGCGGGCCGAGGAAGATGATACCGTGTGTCGGGTTCGACTTCAGTAGGTCATGTGCCTGCGCGGCTGTACGAACCTCGCTGTGTGGTTTGATATATGCAAGGCGGCAGTCAAGCTCCTGTAGTTTGAGGTCTACTCCTTCAAGCACCGCGTTAAAAAAAGGGTCGCTGTACTTGCCTTTGATAAAGGCGAGCAGCACACCAATTTCCTTTTTCTCTCTGGTAACAGTCGAAGGGGTGGGGCTGACACCGCCATGTTGGCGCTTCACGAGTCCCTTAAACGAGAGTTCTTGTAAATCACGCCGTACAGTCATTTCAGAAACGCCGAATTGTTCCGCGATTTCGCGCGTTTCGAGCATGTGTTTGTCAAGAGACTGTTCGATGAGCCTAATGATGTGTGTTTGGCGCTCTAGCTTGTTCATTATGGTGGTAAATGTTCGAATGAACACCCTTTATGTTTGAATGAGTAGCAATTAGTTGACAGTCGAACAAAACGATGTTCTAATAGCAAGTATTATCTTTATATTGCAGAAGTTACTTTTTTACAAATATTACGCCAAAGTTGATTAACATGAATTTACTCGCTTCGTGTTCATCTATCTTACCATCAACACCCCTCACATCGCGCCACGGTAACGATTTATACTCACCTTCTGAGACAACTCTAATCACTCAATTCATTACACCCAAACGTCGCTAGCAAGCTGCTGTTTTGCTGCCGTGTTCTGTTTCGTTTGCAATGTTCATATGAACAATATTGCTTATGGTCGTTTGTTTCGGTCGCACTTATAAATGCAGTCGGTTTTTACGTATAGATAGGGGATTAATTGTCGTATGTCATCATTACCAACACCGGTGTCCGACCCGATATTGGAAATAAAAGATTTAAAGACTTATTTTTTTCTGGAAAGAAGTACCGTTCGGGCAATTGATGGGGTTAACCTGACGCTGCCACGCAAAAGCACACTGGGTTTAGTTGGCGAAAGCGGCTGCGGCAAGAGCGTGATGTCGATGTCGATCATGCGCTTAATTCAATCGCCGCCGGGCAAAATCGTGAACGGCGAAATTAACCTCCACCGCGAAAATTCCAACGAGATTGTGGACATTGCCAAGCTTGATCCGCGTGGGTCGGAAATGCGCAAGATACGCGGCGGTGAAATAGCGATTGTGTTCCAAGAACCGATGATGTCGCTAAACCCGCTGTTCAAAATCGGTGAACAAATTGCCGAAGTGGTTGAACTGCACCAAAAGCTGAGTCATAAGGATGCACTCGACCGTGCGCTTGAGATGCTGACCAAAGTTCAGATCAGCGCCCCCAAGCAGCGCCTCAACGAATATCCACATCAACTTAGCGGCGGTATGCGGCAGCGTGTCATGATTGCGCTAGCATTATCTTGCAACCCATCAATTCTCATCGCTGATGAGCCAACAACCGCCCTTGATGTGACGGTTCAGTCACAAATTTTAGATTTAATGTCCGAACTTCAAGAAGACGCGGGTGCGTCGATCATCCTGATTACCCATAACCTCGGCGTGGTATCGCAGATGGCCGACCAGGTGGCGGTCATGTACCTCGGTAAAATTGTCGAGTACGCCGAGACGCGCGATTTATTCCACGAACCCCTCCACCCGTATACGGTTGGGTTACTCAACTCCGTCCCTGTTTTGGGGCGCAAGGGGCAGCAGCATTTAGAACCGATTAAAGGCATGGTTCCGATGCCGACTGATGCGATCAAAGGGTGCGCATTTGCACCACGCTGCCCACACGCCATGAAGATTTGCAGCGAAAAACAACCCGTCTTGCGCGAAGTGCGTTCGGGACATCAGGCGGCGTGCTGGCTTCATGACGAGGCCCAGTAGGCTGCATATCGTTATTTGTTTATCACAATAAGGGGGTGAGGCTTATTCAGTGAGAGACAAAATAGTGATTTTCCCCATTTAATAGTTTAGAGATGTTTTTTATGAGTCGAGGAGGACTAATAATGAAGGTCCGTAAAATGTGGCGTTATGCGCTTTTAGCGACATGCATAACGTTAGTCTTGGCGGTAGCCTTGAGCGTACCAGTTGCTGCTCAGGGGACTGTAGCCCCGCCAATTCCGTATCCTGCACCCAATGATCTGGGGTTGGGTGGTGGCGAAGTTACAAAACTGCCGATGGATCAGATTGTTACTTATAAGGCGCTGCCTGAATATCATCAGTCGCCATCCTTAGATAAATTTGTCGCCGATGGTTCATTGCCACCGGTGGAAGAACGCCTGCCTACCGAACCCGCTGTTTACCTGACAACCGGTATGCTGGACGGTATCGGCGAATATGGCGACCTGTGGCGTGGGTTCTCGGCCTGCCCGACCGCCGGTTACAACTACATGGCGAACGTGTCGATGGGTTGGTTCGGTATCGAATCCTACACTGTCCACTACGGCGCACTGGTCAAGACTGGCCCGCTGTTCCGCGCTGAATCGGACATCGAACCGATGCCCGAAATTGCCAAGAGTTGGGATTGGTCAGAAGATGGCAAGCAGCTCACTTTACACCTGATCGAAGGCGCAAAGTGGTCAGACGGCCAGCCCTTCAGTGCAGATGATGTCATGTTTACATGGGATGGTTACATTCAGGACACCAACATCAATGCGCCTCGCAGCAAGGATGCTTGGTCATGGAATGGTGAATTTGCCACCTTAGAAAAGGTTGACGAAAACACCGTCATGTTTACCTTCCCTGTCGAGAAACCGTATGATGCTTTTTACCTGATGAATGAAGGCAACTTTGATGTTATGCCCGCTCATCAGTTGAAGTCGCTGCACCCACTGTGGAGCGAAGCTGATCCCAAGCCGACTTACAAAGATTTCATCAATGTGCTTTCCCCGGATACGCTGCCATTAGTCACGATGGGACCGTGGGTCGTTACTGAATACAAGACTGATGAACTCATGATTATGCGCCGTAACCCGTACTACTGGAAGGTTGATGAAGCCGGTAACCAACTGCCGTACTTGGATGAAGTTCAGTACCGCAAGGGACCCAGCGGCATCGGGCGCGATTTGTGTACGATTGCTGGCGACTGCGACCATATGAATCTTGAGAACCCCAGCACCTTCGTTCAGGCGATGAAGGCTGCTCAAGACCGGAATTCCTCGTTTAATGTGAACTGGGGGCCGGAACTGCTCGGTTATGGTGTCCAATTCAACTACGCCATCAACTTCGGTATCACTGATCCTGAACGAGATGTTGCGATACGCGAATTGTTCCGCGATTTGCGTTTCCGCCAAGCCTTGAGCTATGCGACCGACCGTGATGGTATCGCACAGTCGATTATGAAGGGGCCGTTCCTCCGTGGTTGGGCTGGCGGCTTGTACCCCGGCGCTCCAGACTTCGATAAGGACGCGGTTGTTTATTATCCATACGATGCTGCTTCTGCCAACATTCTCTTGGATGAAATGGGTTTGACCGATAGCAACGGCGACGGTGTTCGTGAATGGACAACTGGCCCCATGTCAGGTCAACCGATTGTCGTGCAGTTGGGCGCATCACAGGATGCGAAGGAAACTCAGAGCGTTGCCGAAGCACTGGTCAACCAGTGGGCGGCGATTGGTATCAAGGTCAACATGAAGGTGATCGACAGCCAGACGTGGACAGATACACAGGCTGCCGGTACGTGGGACTTGTATGTGTTCCGCGGTGGTCAGGAATTTGCGCTGCCTTTCGTGAACCCGAATGCGTTGGCTCCTCTGACTCACAACTTCAACTGGCAGCGTGATACCGAAGCGGAACCGCGCAAGTTGATGGACTTTGAAGGTCGTTTGGTCGATATCATCACCGAATACAAGTCAACGTTTGATGCGGCTGCCCGCAAAGAACTGCTGACCGAGTACAACCACATCTTCACCGAGAATGTTTACAACCTCGGTGTGTTTGTTGGTCGCTATGGTTTGGGTTCAGCCAAGCGTGTCAAGAATATTGCGAACGGTATACCCGTGTTCATGTACACATGGGTAGAAGATGCAATCTTGCTGGATACGTTGTGGACTCCTGCGGATCAACAACTTCCGCAAAACCGTCCTGATACCATTCCTGTTTATGGCAGCTAGATATTGATTGTAGGGGTGAAGTTGGGGACTACTTTACCAACCTCACCCCAATCGGTGTGAGTCGGCACGAATAATTGGTAGCGTTTTTGAATATGCTGTTATGGAGCCGGAATGCTAAATTATATTTTTCGTCGCTTAATTATTGCGTTCTTCATGTTAATTGGCATCGGGGTTGTATCCTTTGTGGTGATCCAGCTACCGCCCGGTGACTATGCCAGCGCATACGAGGGTTATCTGCTTGCCCGTGGTGCGACTGCGGAAGATGCATCCAGAGCGGCACAAAGCTTGCGAACCCAATATGGTCTTGATAAGCCAATCGCAGAACAATTCGTCAACTGGGTCAAAGGAATGGTCACCGAAGGCAAGTTTGGTTATTCCTTTGCCTATGGTAAAGATGTCGGTGTGCTGATTGCCGAACGGATGCCGATGACGATCTTAATCGCCATCCTAGCCCACGCGATTTCGACAGTTGTCGGGGTAGGCTTGGGTATTTATGTCGCGCCTCGCAAGTATGGCGTTGCTGATAATGTCTGGGCGATTATTTCTTTTATCTTAACCTCCGTCCCCCGTTTTTCCCTCGCGGTTATTGTCTTGTATATCCTCGTAATTGACTTGAAACAGCCGAGTGTATCGTCGTTTTTCTCCCCGCAGTATGTTTTTGCACCGTGGAGTATTGACAAAGTGCTTGACCTGTTCCGGCATATTTGGCCGGTACTGCTGATCGCCGGTTTAGGTGGCGTTGCCCGTAATATGCGTGTGATGCGTGGGAATTTGCTCGACGTGTTGGGTTCCCAGTATGTGCAGACGGCACGCTCCAAGGGGTTGACCGAAAACAAAGTCATCATGAAGCACGCGGTACCGAACGCGCTTCACACAATTGTGGCGTATCAAGGGACAGTCCTCCCCTATATGTTGCAGGGCGAACTTGAGGTCGCGATTGTGCTGGGGCTGCCGACCTTAGGACCATTGTTTTACGATGCGTTGGTCAATGGCGACATCTACATTTCAGGGTCATTACTGCTCATTTACGGTATTTTGATCTTGATGGGCAACTTGCTGGCTGACATTTTCTTGTCGATCTTAGATCCACGCATCCGTTATAGCTAGGTGAGGGAGTAAACGGTCATGACCGCAGAACAATCAGATAATTTGCCTTCTGGCCTAAGGCCACCGGATACCGCTGAAACACCGACCGAAAAAATAGGTGTTGCCAATATTGGACAATTGACAGGTGCTGTTATTGACAACGAGAGCTATACCCAGCTTGTGTGGCGCCGTTTTCGCCGCAGCAAAGTGTCGATTGTCGGCGGATTTATGGTTTTGTCACTTATTTTTCTTGCCATTTTTGCAGACTTTTTTAGCCCGACCACTATTTATGGCATCGACCTACAAGCATCGTTTATTCCGCCTCAAAGAATACACTTCTTTAATGATGCCAATGGAAATTTTCATATTGGACCGTTCGTTTACAACATGGAATACACCCTCGACCCTGCCACCTTTCAAGTGATGTGGGTGGAAGACACCAGTAAAGCTTACCCGATTCACTTCTTTGTGCAGGGTTCCGAATATAAGCTGCTCGGCTTTATCCCGATGAATTTGCACCTGTTCGGCGTTGAGGAAGGTGGTACCGTTCACATTCTTGGCACCGATAAATTGGGGCGTGATCTGTGGGGCAAGGCGTGTGAAGCGGGTCGCATCTCGCTAACGATGAGCCTGTTCGGCACGATTATTAGCGTGGTTATTGGCTCGGTACTGGGTATCGCTTCCGGTTACTTCGGTGGTTGGGTGGATAATGTGCTCCAACGCTTTACCGAGTTCGTGACCGCCTTCCCGCAGCTCCCGTTGTGGATGGCGTTAGCCGCGCTTGTGCCGAAAACAGCCGACTCCTTCAGCGTCTTTGTGATTATGGCCTGCATCTTTGCGCTACTCTCGTGGACGACACTCGCCCGTGAAGTGCGCGGTAAGGTGCTGTCCCTCCGCGAGTCGGATTTCATTATGGCTGCGAAGGAGATGGGTGCTTCGAACCGGCGCATTATCTTCCGCCATCTCTATCCTAACGTCCTAAGCCATGTCATCGTCATCCTAACGCTCACCGTTCCCGGCATCATCCTTGCCGAATCGTTCTTGAGCTTCTTGGGTATCGGCATCACCGAACCGCTCATTAGCTGGGGCTTGATGATGCGCAACACGCAGGACATTCAAACGCTTGGGCAGAACTCGTGGATCTTATCGCCCATCTTTTTCATGGTAGCAGCCGTATTGGGTTTCAACTTCTTGGGAGATGGTTTGCGTGATGCTGCCGACCCGTACGCGAATAAGTGAACGAGAGTTTGTGACTCATGCGTGATACAAAACAGTCTGTCATCGTCATATTCACGGTTGGGGTGCTGTTCATACTGTCTGGATTTGCAGCATTGGTGCGTGCAGGTTCGGGGCAGGTGGTCAGTGCCGTTCGCTTGCAATCAACCGCTGCGAATATTACGGATTTGCCCATCAGCATCAGCGGCACGGTGGTGAATGAGCGCGGCTCTGTTGCTGGTGCAATTGTGCAGGTGCAGGCGACCCCTAACCAGACGACCACCGCTGAGGACGGCACCTTCGCTTTATCCGGCGTTGATTTCACCACGCCGGTCGTAGTTACGGCATGGTCAGAAGGGCATTATATCGGCTGGCAAAAGCTAGACCCCACGGCAGCCGATTGGGCGGGTGCGGCAGCGATCACGATCACACTCGCGCCACTGACGATTAATGACAATAACGAGTACGAATGGTATTCGCTTGATGGTGTCGAAGGCTCTGCGGCTTGCGGTATGTGCCACCGTGAATATACCGAGTGGAAAGCTGATCAGCATTCACGCGCGGCCATCAATCACCGCTTCTTGAATGTGTATATGGGCACCGATGTGAACGGTGAAATGGGGCAGCCCGTCGAATATGGGATCGACGGCATTCCGTTACCCGCCGATCCCGAACAGCCGTATCACGGGCCGGGCTTCCGGCTGGATAACCCCAGCCGCGCGGGTAACTGCGCTTCCTGTCATACGCCGTTAGCCTCGAAGGTCGAGAACACGCAGAACTGCACATGGTCAGGCTGTCATGTCGGCATCACCGTCGAACGCTCGAATGGTTTTCTGGAGTATGCGCCCATTCCGTCACCCAACTTGAAGGGTGACGCGGCAGAAGGCATTAGCTGCGAATTTTGCCACACGACCGTGAATGTCATTATCGATCCTGAAACTGGCCTTCCATTCCCTGATATGCCGGGGATTATGTCAATCGAGTTGGCGCGTCCCCACGATGAAAGCCAGCGTGTATTCTTCGGTACGCTGGTTGATGTCAGCCGTCAAGATAGCTACCTGCCGCTGCTTTCCAAGAGTGAATATTGCGCAAGCTGTCACTTCGGGGTGTTTGGTGGCGTGGTTGGGATGGGCGAAGTTAAGGATGGCACGGTTATCTACAACTCGTATGGCGAGTGGTTGAACAGCCCCTACAGTGACCCTGAAACAGGTAAAACTTGTCAGGACTGCCACATGCCCGTGTCCGAAGAAAACTGGTTTGTGCTGGCGGAGCAGGGCGGCCTTACCCGTGACTACGCCGAACTGCATAACCACACTATGCGCGGCGCATCCGACGAAACACTGCTGCAAAACACGGTCACCATGATAACGGATGCCCAACGTGCCGGCGGTCAGGTGCAGGTGCAGGTGAGCATCACTAACGATCAGGCCGGACATGATGTGCCGACCGATGTACCGATTCGGTCGCTCATTCTGGTAGTCGAGGCGGTAGATGCTTCTGGTAACGCTTTCGTGCTTGCCGATGGTTCTATCAACCCCGATTTTTCGGGTAATTATGGTGGTTTACCGGGGAAAACCTTCGCGAAGGTGCTTCGTGATAACTGGACAGGTGAAACCCCGACCGCAGCCTTCTGGCGACCGGTGACGATTGTTGAAGATAACCGTATTTCACCCTTCGAGACCGATACTACCAATTACACATTCACCGTGCCAGCAGGTGAAGGTGTGACGATCAACGTCCGCCTGATTTACCGCCGTGCTTTCTACGAGTTGATGCAGCAGAAGGGTTGGAATGATGCTGACATCGTGATGGAAGAGTCAACCATACAGCTACCCGCTAATTAATCGTTATGGATAAAGATACATGATGAATCACAAAGATAAAACTATTCTTGAAGTAAATAATTTAAAGCTGCACTTTCCCATCTATCAAGGGATATTTAAAAGGATTGTCGGGCATGTGAAGGCGGTTGACGGTGTGAGCTTCAAACTGCGAGATGGCGAGGTTCTGGGGCTGGTGGGCGAAAGCGGCTGTGGTAAAACCACCGTTGGTCGTACTATTCTGCGCCTGTACGACCCGACCTCCGGCGAAATTAAGTATCACCGCCCGAATGGGGATACTGTCGATTTAGCGGGTATCTCCCAGCGCCAGATGAAACCCCTGCGCCGTGAAATGCGCATGATTTTTCAAGACCCTTTCAGTTCGCTAAATCCCCGTTTAACAGTCAAAGATATTATCAGCGAGCCGCTGGAAATTCATGGCATCGCCAGAGGCAAAGAAGCCGAGAAGCGGGTCGCGGAACTGATGGAGTCGGTTGGGTTAAATCCGGCGTTGATGCGCCGCTATCCCCACGAGTTTTCCGGCGGGCAGCGGCAGCGTATCGGTTTGGCGCGTACCTTATCACTGAATCCGCGCCTGATTGTAGCCGACGAGCCGGTTTCTGCGCTGGATGTGTCGGTTCAGGCGCAGGTATTGAACTTACTTCAAGAATTGCAAACACGCTTGGGGCTAACGCTCATTTTCATCGCCCACGATTTGTCAGTCGTCGAGCATATTTCGGATCGTATCGCCGTCATGTATGTGGGCAAAATTGTCGAGATGGCGGAAACTAGCGAACTCCTACAGCAGCCGCTGCATCCTTATACCGAGGCGCTCCTGTCCGCAATCCCACCTGCTGACCCTGATATTCAGATCGAGCGTATCCAATTGAAGGGCGAAGTGCCAAGCCCTGCGAACCCACCGTCCGGTTGCATTTTCCACCCACGCTGCCGTTACGCTCAGCCGGAATGCTCCACAACTGAACCTGCATTGACCGAAGTCGAACCCGGTCACTTCGTAAGCTGTCACTTTGCGAAAGAACTCCACCTTAAAGGGATCGGGGTGCCAGCATGAGCCGACCTTCTCCTTTTCCGGCTGTAATTGCCTATCTCATTCCGGTTATCGGTTGGTTGTATGTCTACATGTTTCAACGGGGTAATTCGTTAGCCGTTTACCACCTGCGGCAGGCGGTTGGGCTTGCGGTGTTTCTCATCGGCACGCTGCTCGTGTGGGCGGTTGTTGCTTGGATAATCGCCCAAATCCCGTTTATGGTGGTGCTGAGTGTTGCTTTGTTCACTATTGTGATTGCTGCTTATTTGTTTGGATTCGTCGCTTGGGTGATGGGGATGCTCAATGCGGCACAAAATAAATCAACACCTCTTCCTTTGATCGGTCAATGGGCAAGCCGTTTGCCAATTGTATAAATATTTATTCTCGTAAAGGATAGAACAGCGATGACAAAAATTACGTTTATCGGCGCGGGTAGCCTCGTCTTTACGCGCAACTTGTGCAGTGATATTTTGTTTGTTCCCGCTTTGCAGGACAGCACTTTGACCCTGATGGATATTGATCCAGTGCGGCTTGAACAATCGCGTAAGGTCGTTCAAGCCATTGCGGATTTACGCGGTCTGCCGACACGCATCGAAACCACAACCGACCGGCGTGCAGCCATCAAAGGTGCCGATTATGTGGTCACGACTTTCCAGCAGGGCGGGTTGGAAGCGTATCGGCTCGATTTGGAAATCCCGCAGCGTTACGGCGTTGAGCAGTGCGTTGGCGATACATTAGGGCCGGGGGGTGTCTTTCGCGCTTTGCGTACAATCCCCGTACTGCTCGATATTGGGCATGATATGGACGAACTTGCGCCCGATGCCTTGCTGCTGAATTATGTCAATCCGATGGCGGCAAACTGCTGGGCATTTGATCGGGGAACCGGTCGCCCGCATGTTGGACTGTGCCATAGTGTACAGGGTACAAGCGAGATGCTGGCACGCTGGATTAATGTTCCCTACGACGAAGTGACTTACCTGAGCGCGGGTATTAACCATCAGGCGTTTTTCTTGAACTTTGAACGTCACGGCGAAGATTTATACCCCTTAATCTGGAAGGCGATTACCGATCCTGAAATTTACGGGGAAGAACCCGTTCGCATCGACATCATGAAGCACTTTGGCTACTTTGTGACGGAGTCCAGTGGTCACGCTAGTGAATATATGCCGTACTTCCGCAAGACGGCTGCGATGGTCAACAACGAGTTAGTGCCGAAGTTCAAGAGTCCCAACGACCATTGGTTTGATTGGGGGCGTTCCGGTGGTTATCTCAAGCACTGTATCGAGCGGCAGGATAAGTTCAACAGTGAATATGAAGATATGATCGCGGATGGCTCGGTTGTGCCCAAAGAACGCACCCACGAGTACGGTTCGCATATCATCGAGGCGATTGAAACCAACAAGCCGACCGTCATTGCAGGTAACGTCCCGAACCGCAGCTTGATCGATAACTTGCCGCAGGACTGCTGCGTTGAAGTGCCGTGTCTGGTGAATGGCAACGGTATCCAGCCGACCCATGTGGGTTCGGTGCCGACCCAGTTAGCTGCCCTTAACCGCACGAATATCAACGTGCAGGAACTCATTGTGGAAGCCTCGCTTACGGGTAATACTGAAGCGGTATACCACGCGGTCATGCTCGACCCCCTAACCGCTGCCGTCTGCACGCTGGATCAAATCCGTGACATGGTGGGCGATCTGCTCTCAGCTCAAGCACAGTGGCTGCCGCAGTTCAAACAATCTCAACAGGCGGTAACAGCATAAGCGGTTACTGTACCCACGTCGTACAAAATCAAATTGATAGGGAAGGGCTGATGCCTTTCCCTGTTATTTTCTTTGTAAATACGCCTGCTTTCCCACCTCAAAGTTTGAAAACTCAAACCCTATCCGCTTGACTCTGTTTGAACTTTTGTTCTATTATGATATTGGTAGTGGTCATTTGGTAAGTGATACGCGAATACAGAATTTGCTTTCGTAGG
>JAPUDW010000029.1 GCA_027492915.1 Bacteroidota bacterium
CACCTTCATCTTGGGCCTCGACATCCTCCCCGCTTACCCGCTAAATTTTTACGCCACCGAATTTTTTGGTGTGGTGTTGGTTTATTACTTGGGCTACCGGCGCTACCAGAAAACAAACGCCGAGGTTTACAGCTTCAACAAACCATCTATTACTCTGCACGAACGGTTGGGGTTTGTGCTGGAAGGCCGCTTACGCCGCATGGTTTACACCGGTGGCGAATACCACGACCGCCTCATTTACGGCATGACAGCCGATGAATTTGCATCTGCTGAATGGAATCCGAACCGCCAAACCTGACCGCTTTCCCCATGAAGTATGAACGGGTGATGTTATTTCAGGCGGCGGCAAGTAAATTCGCCACTCGTTCAGGTGCTCGTTACCAGAAACAGGCCAAACATGCATCCGGCCATGTGTGAGATGCCAAAATTCTCGTAGTAACGCGCCGTATTCAATTCCCCACATCAAACAGCTAAGCATTTCAGTTCATCCCGAAATCACCGAACCTCAAAATCGTAAGAGTTTAACCGCCGTTATTTCCTTCGTATGAAGTAGGTGGCGACTCATAAAAGATCATGTTGATATAATGCGTTTACGGTAATCAGCACTTTAGGATGAACACTTTATGCCACTCCGCGAATTACGTCCAAATTTATGGCTGACAGAAATCACTTTAGCTGAGTTTGATGTACGCGGAGCAGTGATTATTGGTGAGGAGCGGGTACTGGTATGGGATACGCTGTCTCACCCGCGCGATATGCAGGGCATTGCTGAATTAGCAGGTGATAAACCGATTTATGTGGTCTACAGCCATGCGGATTGGGATCATTGCTGGGGGACAGCAGGGCTGAACAGCAGTGTCATTATTGCGCATGGTGTATGTGGCAAACGGTTTAAAACGGGCGAGGTGGCTCAGGATTTAGCGGCAAAACAATCCGCAGAACCCGGCTTATGGGATGCTGTGCAGCTTATCCCGCCCAACAGGGTATTTAGCTTCATGATTACGGTCGATTTAGGCGGCGTAATGGTCGAGCTGCACCCGCTGGCGGGACATACAGATGACTGCTTAGTGGCATTCATCCCACAGTGGGGGGTGTTATTGGCGGGGGATACGGTCGAAACCCCGCTGCCTTATTTGCACGAAAGCAGTATTCCGCTACTGCCGCAGTGGTTAGGCAAACTGGATGAATGGCGGCGTACCGAGCGTGTGCGCACGGTTGTGCCATCGCACGGGGAAATCGGCGACCGGAGTTTGATCACTCAAAACGTCCACTACCTGAGGGATTTACGTGATCGTAAACCCCCGACCGTGCCGGCAGAAATGACCGCTTTTTATACCGAAACCAATGCCAACAACATGAAGTTGGCGGGGTTTTAAAACCGACCCAAACAAATTAACTGGACAGTTGACCTATATAGAAATCGTACTATCAGACAATGCGGAAACCCACCAGCACGGCATAATATGAACTTGCTGATATGATTGGGTGATACGCAATGGTAGAGGGGGGTTCTGGCATCCTCCCTCCTTTACCAACCCTCGTGTGCCCCAATCATTAAGCACTTGTCTATTTACAACTCTCCTTGTAAGTAGATATGCTGGTCACCGGGGGTGGCGAACCATCCCCTCCTCATTTGTACCCATAAACTAATCACCCACTTCATTCGCTAAATTAACCGCCACAGTATTCGTGCGCCCCGCATAGACAACCGCGACCGCAATCAACGCCGAAAGCAAATAACCAACGGCTAGCGGGGTAACGGTATTAATCAATAGACGATCAATCATCGAACCGAAAAGCGACCCAAGCACGAAGAACGATGTGCCGTAGATGGCTGCTGCCATGCCAGCCGTATCACCGAGGGGTTCAAGCGCTAAAGCACTGCTGTTTGGTTCGGCGGCGATGTAAATGCCTTGGAGCAGGGCAATAAACCCGAAGAAAACAAAGATGTCCGGCATTCCTTGAAAGGCGAGCGTCAGCGCCAGCATGGCAGCAGCCAATACGAGGTAAACAACCAGCAGCGTTCGAACAGTACGCCGCGCCCCAAACCGTTTGATGAGGCGCGAGTTGATGAACGAGGCAACGGCCATCGTAATACCAATACCGCTAAAAATGAGGGTGAACAATTCAGGCCGGTTATAAATCTCGCTAATCATGTGCTCTGAACTGCTGATGTACGAGCTAAATGAGGCGAACAAGATGGTGACAACAACCGTGTAGCGCACGAAAGTTCCGTTACCCATCACCTGTTTGGTTGATTGGATGATGGTTGCCACATCCAAATTGAGGCGGCGTTCTGGCGAAAGCGATTCGCGCAGCCGGAATGACCACACAAACACGGCAATCCCAACCACGGCGGGGGTGAGGAAAACCACCTGCCATGAGGATACCGATAAAATAGCCGCACCCGCGATTGGTGCGATGATCGGCACAAACAAGAAAATCGTTATGATGAGCGACATGGTACGTGCCATTTTGTCACCTGTAAAGCGGTCACGCACACTGGTCACCGCCGCGACCGACATGGCAGCAGCACCCAAGCCGACGACGAAACGCGCGGCTAAAATAAGGTTTAAGCTCGGTAGTAAGGCCGCCGCAATACAGCCGCTGATGTAGAGGATGAAGCCCGTCCTAAGAACAGGCAGACGACCGTAACGGTCAGCCAGCGGCCCAAAAGCAAGCTGCCCGATCTGACCGAGAAAAAAGAAGGTGACAATTTGTGAAGCAATGGTTGAGTCCGGCGCTAAACCAAAATATTCCCGCAACTGACCAAACGCGGGGAGCATAATATCAATTGCCACCGCAGTCAGCAGCATAATCGAAGCGACCATGACAATAAACTCAAGCGGGCGAATGTCCTTAGAAGTGTGCATACGAAAGCTGCCTTGTTGTGATTATAGAGATGAGCAGGTTGTTGCTTAAATGTGCTGCTTCTCTAGACGACACGAGTCACTCATTTTGTACTAATGTTCTACCAACCGAATCAAAAAAGGCACTCCAATATGGGAATGCCTTTTTTTAGTGAACGATTTAACCGCTGTTTACGCGATTTCAATATGCGGGGTGGCGGTAAAAGCGAGGCTTTCGCCGTCCATCGCCGCATCGACCACAATATGATCGCCCTCGTTGACCTTGCCTTCGAGGATGGCGACTGCCAGCGGGTCTTGCAGGTCGCGCTGGATAGCTCGCTTGAGCGGTCGCGCACCGAACACGGGATCGAAGCCGCGCTCCGCCAACCAGCGGCGGGCATCGGTCGTCAGTTCGAGCGTCAGGCGGCGGTTCTGGAGGCGCTTCTTCAGGTTGCCAAGTTGAATATCGACAATCCGCATGATGTCCTCCTGCGTCAAGCTTTGGAACATGATGATTTCATCCAACCGATTTAAAAACTCAGGTCGGAAGATGTTATCGAGTTCGCCCATCACAGCGGCTCTTAACTCAGCTTTATCGGCATTCGCACCCATCTGCTTGATGTATTGGCTGCCAACGTTGCTGGTCATGATGATAACCGTGTTGGTGAAGTCCACCGTGCGGCCTTGCCCATCGGTCAGGCGACCGTCATCAAACACCTGCAAGAACACATTGAACACCTCAGGGTGCGCCTTTTCGATTTCGTCGAACAGCACCACCGCATACGGGCGGCGGCGGACGGCTTCGGTTAGCTGACCGCCTTCATCGTAGCCGACGTAACCGGGGGGTGCGCCAAGCAAACGGGCGACGCTGTGACGTTCACCGTATTCACTCATGTCGATGCGAACCATCGCGTTTTCGTCGTCGAACAGGTCATCGGCTAATGCCCG
>JAPUDW010000030.1 GCA_027492915.1 Bacteroidota bacterium
CTTCGCCATTCTCGTCTTTCAAATGTTAACCGGCGAACTGCCCTTCGATGCCACCACCTCTCTAGCCCTCAAGCAGTTGCAGTGGCAAGAAGATTTGCCCGAAGCCGACAAAATGGGCAGCGAACTCGCCGAAGTGCTAACCCCCGTCCTCCGGCGTGGCACGGCGCTCAACCCTGACGACCGCCCGAACACCCTCATGGAACTGGTCAACGAGCTAGAGGATGCACTGGCGCAGGTACAGGGTTCCGTGATTGCCGCCCCTCGCGGCGACTTTGACGATGAAGATGGTGTCGGTCTGCTCACCATTGATCTCAGCGGTGTCATGACCATTGCTGATCAAGGGGCGATGGTTCGCCGTGAAGCACAGGATATTTACACCCGCGCGCGCAAAGCGTGGGCGCACGGGCAGGGGCGGTTCCTCCTCGGTGTGACTCACTTCATGGTCATGAACGATGTCTACATGAAGGCCGAGGAACACGGGCTGGAAATTGACGAAGCCGGTTTGCAGCTCTTGCTGCGCGGCGCAATTGAATACGACCACGAAATTGATTACTGGTGGGAAAAGCTCGACAAGGACAACCGCCGTTGGGTAGCCCTCCACGCCATCCGCAGTGAAAACGCACCCGCCCGCGCCCGCGCCTTCTACCGCCTCGAAACCATCCCCGACGGTGACCCGCCGCGTATTCCCACATTGGTCGCTCAAGCTCTCGCTGTCGAAACCAATGATGAGGCAAAAAAGGCCGCGATTAATGTGCTGGCAACCCGTGCCAAGCGCGATTACCCCAGCGGCAACTATCCGGCGGTCAAGCCGGGGTTAACTGGTCGCTTGCTGACCGTTCGTACCCGTGCCGATATTCAACTTAAAACTCCGTCTGATTGGCGCAGCACGGTCTACAGTGAGGACATCGACGAACTCTTGGCGCAGATCGCCCTCGACCCGCGCAGTACCGAAGCCATTGCCGAGCAAGCCGCTCGAACAGTCGGGCGCATTCGCTCACTTGCCGCTGTAAAAATGATCGCCGATGCCCAGCGTGCCGGTTCACGCGGGGCGCTGCTGGCCTTGGCACTGGTGCGTGACGAAGCGCCTTCGCTGCCGAATATCGTCAGCCCACAGGGTCGCATCTATGCATGGCTGGCGAACACATGGCGGCGTCTCACTGATGACCCGCTCGATAACGTGCGCCGTTTCATCTTCGCGCTGCTCGGTGCGACTTTGGCGATGGCCTTCCACGTCTTTGTCACCTTCCGCTCGGAAGCCATCTTCAACGCTGACCGCTGGGGTAAAACCATTTCCATCGGCCTCACCTTCGGCATGATGATCGCCATTTTGACCATCATCGCCAGCGAAGTGCCGAACCGGCTGCGCGGCTTCTGGTCGTGGTGGGCGCGTCTATTACTCTCGGCAGGGTTGGGTATTCTGTGGGGAACCCTGTCGTGGGCGGCGTTTACATGGTTCTTCCTGAACTACCTGCCGTCGTGGGAAGTCATGATTTATGTGGGCATCGGCACAGCGCTAGGCTTCGTCCTATCTTCGCTGTTTAACCTGCGCGGCTGGGCAGCCGTTCTGATTACGGCCTTCACCACCTATATCCCCATCTACCTGATGTTTCAGTTCTACTTCATGGGCGAAGTCCCGCCGCTGCCGCTCTCGCAGGATGTGCTGTTCAGCCCATCGGCTATTCTGTACTATGACTTCCAGGAACAAATCTTCACGGTCGCTATTCCGGTGGTGCTGCTCATCGCCCTCGGTGCGCACTTTTCCGGTTTCTTGGCAGACTTGCGTAACCTGTTTGGTTGGTTGCGAGGGCAGATCACGAAGGCATCTTAATAGCTTGACTGAAAGTACAATAAAAGCATTTCTTGCGGCTATATTTGCAAGCCTTGTACTAAGTGGACAGGGTCTTGTATTGGCTCGTTCTGCAAAGTGTATACCCGTGCAGGTAGAAGAAACGCTTGCGCTTAAACAAATGCGACTAGCGATGTCGCCGGAGTTACTCAGTAAAAAGCTCATTTATACCGATCTCGGATACGCTTGTAATCAATTGTATTCAGTCTATTTAGCAAATAGTGATGGTTCAGGCCAAATGCCTCTATCTGTAGAGGAAATGAGCGACAGCTATCCAAATTGGTCTCCGGATGGTTCAAGGATCGTTTTTGTATATAGCGACAACGCGATTTATTCCATGAAGCCCGATGGAACAGATCGTGTAGAAGTGGTTACTTTCGATCCACAACCCGTAACCTTCTTATATTCCCCAACATATTCACCTGATGGAAAACAAATAACCTTTACGGGGCATATTGGCGCTTCTGAAATTAAGACTTTCATAGTGGATACCGATGGGGCTAATTTATTTGAACTTCCTGTCGCCACTGAATTATCAGAGTATGTTCTGTCTTGGTCACCTGATAGCCGCCAAGTTGTTTATACACAGAAAACGAAGCAAGGGGTTTTCGAGATTTACATTGCACAGCGCAATGGATCCAACCGTTCTAAATTGGCCGACGGCTACCAAGCCGATTGGTCGCCAGATGGAAAGCAAATCGTTTTTGCGTATAACAAATGGGTAGACAGTCACTTGTATAGTGCGATAATGGCAATTTCGCCAGATGGTTCAGGGTTAAAAGAGTTATTTGTGGCAGAACCAGACCAATATATTATTGCTCCTCTTTGGTCACCGACAGGAAATTATATGGCCTTTGCACTTGCTCAATACAGCATTCAAAATCCTGCTGGGAATGAACGTGATATTTACGTTATTAATGCGAACGGCTCAAACCCACGAAACATAACTGCTAGTTATGAGGATGCAGAAGGGAAGGCTTGGGGAAGCGAGGTGAGTTGGTCATTTGATGAGCAATTTATTGCCTATAGTTTCTCAAAAGGGCAATGGCCGCTAATCTCCAATTTGATTGGAATTACGGAGCTAACTACCGGAAAAAGTGCAGCCATATTGACCAATGCCATATCTCCGAAGTGGCAACCTTGATAGACCCACTTTACGTACAACCTCTCCTGAACCCCTCCGTAGATTGATCGTGAACGTTTGTGTGTTGAATGCGTGTGGGCTACTATACGCAAGGTTCTATTTACTGAAATATTTTTACTTGGAGAATCTGACGATGCGGCTCCTAATACTGGTAATAACCCTGTTGAGTTTTGCGGTAGTCAGAGCAACACCAGAGTCGAATACGCTGGAGAATATAGAGACCCCGCGACCAGAATATCCACGACCGGACTTCCAACGCGACAACTGGCTCAATTTGAACGGAACATGGGACTTCGCCTTTGACACCGATAATGTAGGCGTTGAGCAGAACTGGTTCGACGCAGGTAGCGAGGCGTTTCAAGACTCCATTCTCGTGCCGTTCCCGTGGCAAAGCACGCTTTCGGGCATTGTCGAACCACCGCAGTTCGGCGTGGCGTGGTATCGCCGCGTGTTTACCATCCCAGAGGCGTGGGATAAACAGCAGGTGGTACTGCACTTTGGCGCGGTTGATTATTGGGCGCGGGTGTGGGTCAATGGTCAATTAGCCGGTGAGCACGAGGGCGGTTATACCCCATTTGAGTTCGACATCTCAGAACTGCTGACGGTTGGCGAGAATTGGGTTGTCGTCCGCGTTGAAGACCCTGCCGATCTCTCAGAAATTCCACACGGCAAACAAAGCAGCACACCGCCTAATCCATGGGATGATGTAGACTTTACAACCGTCAGCGGCATCTGGCAGACAGTATGGTTAGAAGCGCGTCCTGCCACCTATA
>JAPUDW010000031.1 GCA_027492915.1 Bacteroidota bacterium
AACGGCGACTTGGCCGCATAAACACCGACCGCAGCAGCAATCGCGTAATTGGTCGATGCATGCGCCCACTTGTCCAGCAGTTCAGCGTCCGCCTGTGCAGGGTCAGCCACCAGATAGGCTAAAACCTGCGCGTCGTGGTTGCCAGTGTTCCACAATTCAATGGCAAGCGGGTGGTTAATCTTGATCTTCTTCTGGATTTTGTAGAGGTCACTGTAACTGACCCCAAACTGGTTGTCGCCGATGCCGTGTCGCTTATACGTCTTGCGCGCTTGCTCGGTACCCAGCGCCTCCATCTCGGCCATAATCGCCTTCGAATCAAGATTGCTCATGCCGTATCTCCTTATCATTTTGCTACAATTATATGTAAACTTTTGTTCTAGCACAATCAGTTTTATGCTTCCCCCTTGTCATTGGGGGCAGCATTCAGCATGGACGATAAGGTGATCTCGTTTCGGTGACCATCGGCACTACGAATACCCCCCATAATCATGCCCCTGTAGGGAAGAGATACATCTCGTCCGTGCCAGCGACCACAAATATATTTCCCCGCAGCAAAAATGCTCGATCCTTTTGCTTACTTCGCTCTACCAATGAGCATTCACGCCTGCATCACCAGATACCCCTTACATTTGGGGCACACATCAACCCCATTTCGCAACAAAGTGAATATACTGGCATCAGGGAGTTCACATGGCAGACGATAAAAAATCGAAGGAAGATCGTTTCTGGTCGCGTCTGATCTGGATTTCTACGGATGAATTTGTCTCGCCCTACAGTATGGACGAGTGCATTCAGCGCCTCGAAAATTTGGCGAAAGCATTTGAGGATAACCGTAGATCAAATTTATTCTTACCATCACCGGAGTATAAAATCGAAGGCATGCAGAACAACGGAGGAATCTTCAACTTCGAAGCCAGTGGACAAATGAGCAAGGTTCTATTCGAGCCGGATGCAATAGGTCAATTGATTTATATCGACAACACTCAGACACAGATTAAATTCTGCACTGGATATGCACGTTCCTCACTGATGATATTTCTTGGCATATTCATTTTCTGTATAATCATCTCTATTTTCGTCACGCCGCACCCAACCTCTGGTTCTGTGCTTTTAGCAAGTTTTATAGTAACGATCTCTTTCGTTATCTTTGCCGTGATCGTAGTTTTATTGACCAATCTTCCTTTCACGTATATGCTCCAATCTCAATTACGCCACAGTCTGCATAAAGCACTCACTGCGCCATCCACACCCCGCCCCAACACATTACCCCAATAAAACACAATTCCTCCCTCAAAAACGTTTACACTACGGTTTGTAGATTCAAACCAAACGCGCTTGACTCAGATAATACAAATGTTCTAAAATAGACTGAAATGGTAGGGATTTACTAGCGGTAAATCTTGTTATAGAAACCTACCCGCCGCATCTTAACATCAAACCACGACACATAAAAATCAGCTAATGTTCATGCCCCCTCTACCGCATTTTAATTGCCTCCCTCGCGTGCGGGGGAGGTGTCGCGTCAGCGACGGAGGGGGTCTACCGCCGCGCACAAAATGCAATATTTTCGCGCCGCCGCTTTTGTTGCCGCTTGTCGTGCCGCATATTGTGCTTGTAACTGGCAACTGATAACTAACTTTGCCAATCTTGCTATTGCTGCCAATTCTCCCTCAAACGCTTAGCAAAATTGGCAAATCTGGCAATCACATCACCCTTTCACCTTTTACCCGTTCTGACAATACCGACACTGACAGCACTGACGACAGTTGCGACATAAAACAAGCTTTCTCAACAGCAACAACAGCATCATTTCTCCCTCAAATGTTGTGACAAATGAGAATCACAATTGCGACGAACGAGTCCTTTAGGGCATAAGTTGCAATATTTTCAACTTTTATGGCGGTAAAAACAGGATATGGCGGAACTGCCGCCGCCGCCACAGCCGCCATAAAATCTTGGCTTATCTCTGTTTTCCTTGGCGTGCTGTGCGCAACCTCCCGTGGGATGGCGATTCATATTGTCTTTTGTCTTGAAACTTCAAACTTGTAACTTGTAACTACCCGAACGGCTGCCGGATAACCGTCCGCATCTTCTCCGGTGCAGCTTTACGGGCGTCACTCAGGTAAATCTCGTGGTGCTTGAGCGTTGGCTTCCCACCCTGTTTTTGGATATACGCATGAACACAGTCAATCGTCGGCTTCTCTGCGCTGTAGGGGCCGATATGCAGCGTTTGCGCCGACCGTCCTTCGTCATACCGCTCGAAGCGGCAGTCATCGAGCAGCGTCGGGTTTTTCTTCGCCCGTACTGCCTCCACTGCCGCGTCAAACATCGCCTGTGTGATGAAGTCCGGCTGCATCACCATCAACGTCCATTTCCATGTATTCCGGTCGCTGGTCGTCGGGTCAACCGGCAGATTACCCTCCACCCACCATAAGCCCTCAACCGGCATCACCGTGTAATCCTGCCCCAACTGCCCTTTACCAGCGAACTTCAGGTTATACGATAGGCTATAAAGTGCCTCAACCCGCGGTTGAAACATGGTCTGGTCATTCGGGTCACCCGTCCCATCCACCATAATGTAATTCATCGCCGGTACAACCACTTCCACAACTGCCTTCGCCGATGGACTGTACAAATCTTTCAGCGTTTTCTTGAAGTCAATCTTCGTCATGATTTGCTCCACAATAAGATCATCCTCACCAACACCATCTTTATAGAAAATGATCTAAAACCATTCCAAATTACTGCCCTTGTGATGTCACCCGCGCCACCGGCCACTGAATTTCAACGACCGGATCGCTCTCGACACCCGCCGGACTCAAATATGTTTCCCGCGAAGGGCCAGCAATTCGGTAGCCGTTCGCTTCAATCCACCGCCCAAGAATCGTATACGTCGCCGGAAGGCCATCATAGCTCCCCACATGCACAATACTCGCCGCCGACTCAATCGGCGCTAAATCCCGTACCGCCAGTACCCGCCCGCCGGAAAGCGGCAGGTCAGCCGTCACCGAAGCCGCAACCCGCAGCACCACCTCGACATCCATATTCGTCAGTGTAAATTCCTCATCGTGGTAAATCGCTTGGGGTGGCGCGGATGGCTGCACCCCGTACTGCCGCATCACACCGAAGCTCTCATTCAGGATTGCCCCCACATGCAGCGGCGTGGGAATAATCTGCCGGACAGAAAGCACATGCTGCGTTTCTACCGATTTCAATACGACTTCATCCCGTGGCATCTTGCCCTCCTGTTCAATCTCGCGTAATCGAGCCGCAACCCGCGCTAAACGTGCTTGCTCATCAGCAACCTGTTGTTGAAGTTTCGCCTGCTGCAACCGGAACATACCTCGGAGTTCATCGGGTGACACTTCATCACGCAGCAGCCGCCCAATTTCCTCCAACGACAACCCCATATCTTTGAGTGCTAAAATCCGGTGAAGCCTTGGGAGCTGATCAAGCGTGTAGTAGCGAAAGCCCGTAAAGCTGTCAATCTGCGCCGGTTCCAACAAACCGAGGTCGGCATAATATCGCAGTGCCGAAACCGGTACTTGGCAGATCTTCGAAAAATCCCCAATTTTGAACATACGTCTCGTGTCCTCAATCAAACGTTATGCAGCTAGTGTGCCGTCTCAAGCCGCTTGAGAGTCAAGTGTTTCATGTAAATTGGTCAATAGCCTTGAAATCAAATTGGCATTAGAGTAATAGTGTCTTAGTTGACGTATATGGAGGCATAGATGCAAATCATAG
>JAPUDW010000032.1 GCA_027492915.1 Bacteroidota bacterium
TTCCTGCTTGGTAATATCTGAAAACGACTCAATATTATATGCGGGTAGCATGGAAATCCTCCCATAATCGTCACCGTGGAAATAGTTTTCCTATTTTACCATGTGAGCAATAGATCAATTAGGCGCGAATAGACCATTCCTAGACGCTGCAACAATCGCAGAGTGTACAAAACAAACGACCGGATGGCTACTGACCATACTCGGCACAAATCATCACGATCTGCTGACCCTTACAGCGTGTGAGGACTAGCACGCGCGAGTCGCCACCTTTGAGCTTGAGCTGCGGGAGGAGCGTTTCCGGCGTGACCGCTGTACCGCGCTTTTTGACCGTTACCCGCCCCACGTTATGCTCGCGCAGGTAAGCCCGTAAGTGTTTGAGGTTGAAGGGCATCCAATCGAGGATTTGCCACGACCGCAGCCACGGCGAGTCGGGTTTTGTATCGGTCGTGATGTAGGCAATCGTTTCATCGAGCAGCCAACCGCCGACGTGAGCCGCCACCGACTGCACCACCCCTGCCCGAAGTAAGGCGGGGTCAGGTTCGACCAGCCACGCACGCGGTTCAGCAAGCGCTGTTTCGCCGTCACTTTCGGCCTGCCAGTGAAACGTATTCTCGCCTGTGAGCAAAGTAGCAGTCGTGCCCTGCTCTCCCGTACCGTGCCACAAAACCGCTTCTTTAAGATCACCATCGACGGAAATAAATTCGACACGCCCCCCATAATTGGCGAGTTGAGCAAGATCAACACCCGGCGAAAGCTTCACGACCACACGATCTGCTTCCCATCTTTGGATGGTCGCCAGCGGCGGCTGATACTGCTCGACGTTGTGAATGCGGTTGCCTTTATCGTCGCGCCGAGCGGGGTCAAAAAAGATGAGATCAGCCGGTGGCAAAGCAGTGGTGACATCACCTACCGAAAATTGAGCGTTCAACCCTAAAACACGGGTATTGTAGTTGGCAATAGCAATCCGCACCGCATCACGGTCGATACCAATTACACCTGCACCAGCCGCCGCAAAAGTCAGCGAGTCAGCACCGATGCCGCAGCAGGCATCCACCACTTGTAAATCGCTGCCAATTTGGGTAGCACGATACCGCCGTACCAACGGATCACTCGCCTGTTCCAGCGCGTCGCGTGTAAAGAATAATGAGCCTGCATCCACACCAAATTTATCGACAGCCTTCACCCTTAACTGCGCCATCTCTAAAGCCGCACGTGATTGCTCGGCACTATAGTCTTTGCGCAGGTTGGTCAGCAGGCGTAAAGCAGCAGCAGCACTCAAATCCTCGCTCGATAACCGGGCAAGCAAACGCATACCAATTGAGGATGATAAAAATTCAATGTCAGCTAAAGAGATTGCCAAGCGCGGTCACTCATTCGTCAGGGGCTTCGGCGGTAACATGGTTAACATCAACCATGATGACGGCCTGCGTAGCAAATATTTCGTCACTGGGATTGAGGATCGTGGGGAAAGGCCAATCCTTAACAATATCCCACTTAAATTTGGCGATCTTGTTAACATTGGTGATATACCCCTCCATCACCGCGAACTGCATAAACTCGACCGCTTTAGGGAGGCTGCTAAAGGTTAGCAGAACCGTTTCGCCATCCCCCTCCACCGCCACCGCTTGCCATTTAATCTTGTCTTCGGATGTCATACGCCACGCCGGTTTGTGCGGGGTTTGATGCACCAAAAGTTGAACATAACGGCTGGGTCGTGGCTGGGGTACATCCTGCGCCGCGACTTGTTTGATACGGGCAACCGTATGCGCTTCAGTATGCGGTTTTTCACCCCGGATGAGTGCGCCCACCGGCAAAGGGCATTCTGCACCCACTTCCACCAAAATGCGCGTGAAATCCTCCCCTTCCAGCGTCTTGACATACGCTTCAGACGGGTCGAGGTTCGCATTCATGATAATGAGCCGTCCACCGGGGCGCAGTGCACGAAAGGCAGACTTCAGCAAGTCGGCAGTAGGTTGGGCATCAAACGCAGCCACCGCATCCGCGCTTTCGGGAGGAATACGCCAACCAGACTCTTTCTTTGGCGAATAGATAACCTCAATATCAGGTCGCAGCGTATTTAAAACCGCCGCAGCGCGACCAAATACATCGACCAGACGAAGCGCTGCCCCGCTGGGCGGGAGGTGCTTCGCCATAGCCTCGATCAATAATTTCTCTACACGCGGCGTCGTGGACATTAGCGGCGTTTGTTGGCCTGTTGGGCGGCGGCATGAACCAGCTCGATAACTTCCACCCATTCTTCTTCAAAAAAGTGAACAGTAACGGCACCCAGTTCAAGATGGTAAACAATCTCGCCATCCGGTTCGTGAGAGATCCACGCTGCATAATTTTCGGTAACAGAAAGACTCTCGGTTTGTACTTCTTCCGACATGGCTTAATTTCTCCTTGCATCCAACCACGCGCGAATTTGAGGGCTGATGCGTGTGCCGACTTCCCCCTGTGCAACCGCCAGCTTACGACGGAGCCAATCACTGATCGGCGATGGTCGTTTTTTACGCATGGTCACGGGGAATGGGTCACGATCCATCAACTTACCGTAGATATATTGCCCGAAAATGCGCAGGCTTGCAACGGTGGGTGCTGCCAGAATGATACCAAGTACCCCGGCGAGACTCGCACCAGCAATAATACCGAGGATTACCGCAATAGGATGCAAGTTCAAGCTGCCGCCCATCACACGCGGTACAAGGATATATGCTTCGATATTTTGAAGCAGCGCCCAGATAATCGCCACGGCAACCGCAAATGGCAACCCTTCTAACCCGGAAATTGTGGTTGAATGTCCAGTCAACGCCAACAGTGCAGCGGGGAAAATCGCCAAACCGGAACCGATACTCGGTATAAACTCCAACACGGCTGAGATCATGCCTAAGATGAGCGGGTTGGGCATTCCCAGAATACTAGCAATGGTAAAAACAACCACGCCCATGAATAAGGCAAGCGACAACTGTCCGCGTAGATATGCATTCCAAACCTGCCCTAACTCGTAAAGCAGGCGTCGGGCATCACCTTGATACAGCGCGGGCAAAAGCTGTACGCCTTTATCCGCAAATATCGAACCATCTCGCATGAGGAAGAACATGACGGAGAGTAAAAAGATCAGGTTAATAATGGCTGCTAACGCACCGCCCACGACATCTACCGCTGGTCCGGTAAAGGATTGGATGAACGATTGTGTCGTGCGCACGGGATCAAAATCGCTCAGGTTGATAATGTCGGTAATGTGCTTCATGCCCGTCGCCTGTTGCAAGCGCTCAAGCGGGATGAATGGGTCGCCGTTAATCAGAATAGGGTCACCATTGAAAGTCAGCGGCTCATTGAGCGAATGTTCAATACTTTGCTCGACATCGCGGAACATAGCTGGAATGCGCCGCGCAAATTCTTCAAGTTGGGCGACCAACACCGGCACAACCACCAATATGACAATGACCACCGTAGTCAGAATAACCATATACGTAAGGCCAACCGCCGCGCCGCGATGAGGTTTCGCTCTCAAAGGGCCAAGCGTCAGAACACGCTTTTCGAAAAAATTAACAATGGGGGTCAGCAAATACGCCAGAATAACGGCAACCGAAATAATGGGAACGAGTTCGCTCAGGCGGAATATCGCAAGCAGTAGAGCGCCTGCTGCAATAAGCGCCACGACCCGTTTAGTACGCCCTGTCCACGGGGGCGATGACATTGAGGGAGGGAGAACAGTCACTTAGAGTAACC
>JAPUDW010000033.1 GCA_027492915.1 Bacteroidota bacterium
TGCTCGGCGCGGTAGGTGGCTGATGAGTGGGCGTTGTTGGTGCTGTAGCGCGTTGAATAAGTTCGTCAACGGAAGGTGCAGCATCGGGTGTGCTGGCTGGTGCGGGTGAACTGGCGACCGACGACGGATTGCTCACGGCCTCGCGCTGCACAACGGTGTTGCTCGGCGCGGCGGGTGATGGGTTACTGGTGAGTAGCTGTGGGGCTTCTGCCCGTTGAATCAGTTCTTCAGCGGTGGGAAATGCGGGTGTATCGGTAACTTCTTGGCTGGCGACCTCGCGTTGAATAGACGGGTCTGCGCTAGGGGACATTGAACTTCCGGCATCTGTCGGCGGCCCAACCGCTTGGGCAATCGGCGCAGAGTCATCGCCGTCGTCATCGGCGGCGGGTTCGGCAGCAGCAGACGGTGTGTTTTCTTGCTTTGGCGAACTTTGCGCGGGTAAATCATCGCCTTTAGCCAGAACAGAAGCATCAATGTAATCGACCGAGCCACGTCGGCGTGTCCGCTGAATCGACGGATGATCACCGCCTGTCGTAGCGCCTTCGATGGGAGCTTTTCGCTCCTCAGGTGCGGGTGCGCGTCTACGTTCATGGGCGGCGAAGATCGCCAGCAAACGTGGATTAACTTTTTCTTCGGGGTCAGCTTCACGCTGAACAGCAGGCGCAGCAGCCTGAGGAACGACCGCAGGTAACGGGGTATCAACCGGTGCTGCTGGAGCAGTTTGTACAGGAGCCTTTGGTGCGGGTGAAACCGGCGCTGCATTATCCCAGTTTAGTGGTGCCTGGGTGGCAGCTTGCCAGACCGGTGCAATAGGTTCAACGCTAGGCGTTTCCTCAGATGGCGGCAGATAATTTCGCATCAGCGTTTGGCCGAAGCGCTGCATCCGCATACCGACTGGTCGGAAAGGTTTTCGTTGTTCCTCAGGCATCGTCTACACCTCTAGTCATCGCAATTGATCTTTAGCCGATTTCAAAACCGTGATGCACAAATTCGAGTTCTTCGATTGCCACGCTGTTACTATCGGTTTTGAAAGTCGGCCCGCCCCATTTTACAGGGTATGCATTGCGGAATGTCCATGTCATGATTGGTTGGAAAGTTGTATCCAGCATCACCACCGTCACTTGACGGGTGGCCGCCGCAATATCACCCTTCAATACATCCATATACCACTTTAATAAGTCGAAATTGTTGGAAACACCTTGACGCAAGGTGGCTGATCCCACGGTAATACGAGTCGGCAACTGATGCGTGAAGGCATTTTGTCCACCTTCTTTAATTTCCTGCGGGTCCATTTTTATGCTGGGCAGTGTGAATTCAGTGAACGCAGCGTAATTAATACCGTCAACCGCCACCATAAACCGAAAGGCTGCATATTGTTCGAGATCGCCCGGTAATGTCATCGTGAACGCCTTCCTATTTTGCCACTACGTTCTTGGGCACGGCGTAAATCTTCGCGCCACAATTCCCACACGCGGTCAGAAACCTGCCGCAGCAGCGCTTCATAATCCTTTGGCGGTCGGGCGTTTGTAGTGGTATCGCTGCTGGCCTTCGGTGCTTTGGCTGGCATAAACATCTACTTTTCTGATCGACTAACGGTATCCGTGATGTGCGTTGAACGCACGATCGTGTTTGCTTAAACCGAGCAGTTGGAGAGGGTAAGTTATCTTGTAGGGTGATTATGGATGCGATTGATTGTTTGCACCCACTGCGCCCGTTCAAGATGAGTCAATGATAAAATGTCATCATGACTCCAGCCCAAACCTCTTGCAATAAATGCTACCTCCTCCTGCAAGCGTTCGAGGGGGTAGCTTACGATTCCCCCAGTAGGGGAATTTCCTCTTCAAACTCATGCCCACAGTTGGGGCACCACAGCGTCACCTTTCGGGCGCTGACATCATTAATTTGCCGGTATAAATCTTGTAAGTAAGCAATATCCGCTGCAAAAAAGTTTTCAACTATCGCCGGAGTCACCTTCGGCAGGGTTCCTAATCTGGTGATGACCTGCGACAGCAGAATCACCACCAGATAGGCTTCATTATTGCGCACCCGCGGGTCACGTAGGGGCGCAATTTCATCAAGGGCGGTTGCCATGCGCATCGTACCTTCACGCTGCACCGTGCCATTGTCATCAACAAAGCCCTTCGGCAGTGTAAAGTTAAACTCGGTTTGCAATGTCATTGTCAACGCCCTCTCTACGATTGAACTACTTCAGACGCTTGATGCCTTCATGCACGATCACAAGCTCTTCAACACCGACAGCATTCGAGTCCGATGTTAACTGCGGGCCTGAAATCTTGCTGGGCCAAGCCTTATAAAATTCCCATGAAGCAACCGGTGTCAGGTTTTGGTCGTACATAATGACGGTGCCGTCGAGACGGGCAGCATCGACCTTGCCTTGTTCAACTTGCTGACGCCATTTGTAGAAATCCATATTTTTGGTGATACCACGCTTCAGCGTAATATCGCCCCACTTCAGACGACCGGGAATCTTGCGGATGATTGGTTCTTTCGCGCCCTTAGCCATGATCTTATGATCGACCACTTCGCTTTCCGAACCCAACCCACTGACTTCCGTAAAGTAACCTGTAACGGCGCCCACGGATACTTCAAAGTGTGCGCCAATCATCGGATCGCCGGACAGGGCATCATCTGTTGCTGCCATTTTGCATTCCTTTCATTAATCGAGATTCGATATTGTATGCATTGTCATTGTAACCACGGCTTATTTTGTTCGCCGTTTACAAGCATCTAAAGAGCCTTATGAACCGTCACCCGACCATTGGCTGACGCGGAAGATCACGAATTCTGCCGGTTTCACGGGCGCAATGCCGATTTCGACCGCCAGTTGACCCAGATCACGCGCTTCCGGTGGATTGGTTTCGGCGTCACACTTCACATAGAAGGCTTGTTCGGGGGTGTTGCCGAACAGCGCACCAGACCGCCAGACATTCTTCAAGAAGGAACGAACATCGCGCGATACACGTCCCCACAGGAATTCGTCGTTCGGCTCGAAAACAACCCACTGGGTTCCGTTTTCGATGCTTTCCTCGATCATATTGAACAAACGGCGTACGTTAATGTAACGCCATGAGGCATCGCTGGATAGGGTACGACCGCCCCAGATACGAATACCACGACCGGGGAATGAACGGATGACGTTCACGCCAATCGGGTTCAGCAGATCATGTTCGCCCTTGGTCACTTGCACTTCCAAGCCCAATGCACCGCGCACGACTTCATTCGCCGGCGCTTTATGCACACCACGGGTCGAGTCGGTACGGGCATACACACCAGCCATGTGACCCGAAGGCGGCACGAGGCGGGTACGACCATTCTTGCCCGTCATATCCGCAATTTCAATCCACGGGTAATACAGAGCGGCGCGGGTGCTGTCGTAATTCACAGCCAACCGCCATTCCTTCATTTCCTGCGGCATGATGTTGGGAGGGCAGTCAAGAATAGCGAAGCAGTAGCGGACGAGTTCGCAGTAATCGATGATCGCCTGCTGAACTGCCTGCACACCCTTCATGTCGATCTCGCCAGCCTGATAACTGCTCATCAGGTCGGGGACGATAATCATGGTGACATCAGTCAGGGGTTCCAAACCACCAAGGCCGCTGCGTTCAGACACGCTGCCTTGATAATCGCGCAGTGTAATTTGCTTTTCTTTGATCTTGCCGCCTGCCAGCGCGAATGAGCCGCCTGCCGGGGCCA
>JAPUDW010000034.1 GCA_027492915.1 Bacteroidota bacterium
CACCACGGTTTCACTCAGCGCCATATCAACATCAGCAATCGGTAAGCGGGTTTTGACGGTTCGCTTCTGGTTGGTGCGGTGTTTGACCTCAAAAAAGGCCATGTCGGTTTCCACATATTTACGCGCCCGCACCTTATAACGCGAGCCGATGCCGTTATGGTGCTGCTCGTAAATGGAAAAGTCGCTGGTATCAAAATACAGCGTTTGGTAAGCGTGTAGGCGGCTGTCATTAATCGTCAGCACGCGGTAGTCACCCGTCATAGTGGCGAGCAGAGCGCCAAGATCATTCTGGGCAAACACGTACTTGGTATCAACACGGTCTTGCAGCGCCGACTCCTGAATATCGCCTAAGCCCAGAGGTTCAAACTGCATAAGCTGACCGCGTATGGATGGAACCGCATCATAGGCATCATGCGTAAAATGCTTGAATGATTTAAAAGGGTTCATGAAAACTCAACTTCACTATTTCCCGCCTGATTGTTAAAGGATAGCGGAAAGTTGTTCAGGAGTTATGTAGGTAAGCTTAACGATTACTTAACAGCAATTTAACTCAAACGATAGAATGGATTATAGGCGAAAATGAGACTGCGTTGGGGAAGTTATTTACGTGAATAGGTGATCAAGTGGTAGTTGATAGGGAAACCGGAGGGGCGCACGGCTGTGCGCCCCAGATGCAGGAGAATTAGCGGGTTTTGAGGCGGATAACGCTCAATGAGTACGCGGGTATCTCGTATGTAAACTCCGACGCGACCGGAACGGTTGTGCTTTCCGGCAGGATCGTTTGTGGCCGCCAGTGCGAGTTTTCGTCCATCGCGTCACCTGTCAGCACGGTACAAACCGCCTCGCCCTGAACGCCCCCCACCGACGACAGATCAATCGTGACCTTCAGCGGTTGCTCGGCGCGGCTCACCAACTTGAGGATCACATCCCCCGTGGCGCTCTCCCGCACGCAGGAGGCAGCAACTACTTCCTCGGCACTGTCAACATTCAGCGTCAGCGGCAGATACACATCGCCGCCATTGGCGCTAAATAACTGCTGCGCGTAATAGTTGGCTGACAGGCGAATAGAAGTGTTGGTAAAGTAAATCATGTTGGGTGTCCACTGCATCCGCTTGTGCTTGCCCAGCAGCGGTGCGTACGACGACAGGCGCACAATATCGCCGTTCCGTTCGAGCGAGGTCATGTAGGCAGCTTCCGCCAGCGCCGAGCGCAGTGTATTGGCACGGCCTAAATCGTGGGCAGCATATTCACCTAGGTAAACGGTGGAGGCATTGCGGTCATAAGCATCGAAGCGGTGCAGGTTATCCCAGTACCACTCCGGCGGGCGGTAGCCATGCTCATCCACCATATCCATATGCAGTTCATGGGCAAGTTCCCAACCCTTATCATAATCTTCACCTTCGGGGCGCGGGCCAGTCGTGCCGATCAAGATAATGTCAGGATAAGCAGCCTTCACCGCCTCGTAAATCATAATGAAGCGTTCTTTGAACAGCGGCGAGATTTGATCCTCGTTACCGATTGCCAGATATTCGAGGCCGAACGGTTCAGGGTGTCCGGCTTCGGCACGTTTTGCGCCCCATGTGGAGGTGGCGGGGCCGTTCGCCCACTCGATCAAATCCAGCACTTCCTGAACATAATCCTGCATCTCGTCCATCGTCAAACCCTGCTGGCCTTCTTCCAAGCGTCCGGTGTACTTCATACCCGTATTCGGGCAGCAGGTTCCAGCGGGGACAACCGGCAGCGGTTTCGCGCCAATATCCTCGCAGAATTGGAAGTATTCGAAGTAACCGAGACCCACACTCTGGTGATAATTCCAGATGTTCGGTTGCGAGTGGCGGGTTTCAATCGAACCGATGGTGTCTTTCCAGCGGTACATGTTGTCGAGGCCGTCCCCATGCGCGAGGCAGCCACCGGGGAAGCGCACAAACTTGGGCTTCAGGTCGCCAATCACCTGCGCCAGATCAGACCGCAAACCGTTGGGGCGGTTGTGGAACGTCTTTTGCGGGAACAGCGAAATAACATCCAGCGCCAGCGAACCCGCGCCGGAAGCCAGCAGCACGAACCGCGCATGACCATCATCGGCGGTCGGCTGAAGTGTCGCCGTAACCTTTGCCCACTCACCCGTAGGCGCAGACAAAACCGCCTCGGCTAACGTCAAGCCAAAGTGACTTTCGAGGCGCACGGTTAACCCGCCAACCGTACCGGAAAGCAACCGCGCGAACGCCGACACATCGTAACTGTCGCCCGCTTTCACCGCGATACCGTCGAAGCCATAGTTGCGCAGGCCGACCTCACCACTATCGATATTGAGGATGAGGTAGCGCGGGTTTTTGGGATGAATAGGCGCTTCGGTGCCGAGTGCGACCGAACATTGACCCCCGTTCTGTATCAGTTCCCACGCGGTGAAAAAGTTCCAGTCGAAGTTATCGACGGCGGTATATTCAAACGAACGGTTCTGGATCAGTTCGGCGTACAGGCCACCATCGGCGGCGTAGTTAATGTCCTCAAAAAAGATACCGAATAGATCAGGGCTAATCGGCTTGGCTTGGTCGTCGTGAATAATCAGGCTGGCAGGGGAAATTGTAGGGTTGTTGGGTGTCATGATTTTACTGCTGTTTCCGTTTAATAATTTGCAGGATGCCAATACGTTGGCTTGATGCTTGACTATAGCGCCAATCATGAACAGCGCCAATACAGCGGTTAGCGATTGGCTTTTAGCTCAAGACAAAAGCAATTCACTCATGCATTTTTATGGCGGCATTGGCGGCGGCGGCACCGCCATAAACCTGTTTTATGTCGAACATCGGGTTACTAAGCATTGGCAAAGTTGGCACGTACCGATTTCGGCAATTTCAATACTGGCAAAGCTTATTTTTATGCCAATTCGGCGGATTGCTCGGCTAGAGATGCTGCAAAGTTGATAATAGGGCTGCTGCAGCAACGTTTGCTGCAAAATAGTTATCAGTTAGTTTTCAGTTGACAAGTGATCGGTAAAAGCAAATGAACAACATGCGGAACAAGCAGCACGACTAGCGGCGGCAAATACGGCGCGAAATAAGTTGTTAAGGTGCAGCGGGTAGACCCCTATCCCCAACCCTTGCCCTGTTACTACGGGAATGGGAGCAAATCCAAATTCGTACAGGCAGCCCTTTGAATAGCATAATCGAAGTGAAGGCGTTATGGGTGACCATTTGGAAGAACATTTGGTAGCTTTTACGGGGTGTCGGCACTAACCATTTTGAGGGAGCAAGAGGGGTGATTTCGTTGGTAAATGGTTGATAAACAGTTTGTTGGGTTAACCGAAAATAAACCTGAGTAGTAATAAGTCTCAAGTTAGGCGTACAGGCAAGAGACAAATATGGGAGGGCATCTACCCTCCCAATTTAGAACGCGAGTAGTTATTCCGAGACGACCGCCAACAGACGAGCGGGGCCACCGGAGCCGCCTTCCCAACGGGGAACGCCGACGAAAATAGTGGCATTTTTGTCTTTGATTTCGGCGAGGTTGTTGACGCCCTCGATACCGAACTTCCCCGCCGCCAGAATGGTGACGTGGGCATCAAACGTGGTCGATGCGCCAATGTCGAGGCTGAGCGTATCGACACCAATGCCGCGAATATCACGCTGTTCGATCAAAAAGGTAGCGGCTTCGGCGCTGAAACCGGGGTAATGCTGAACACCATCGGCATCCGCATTACGGAAAGCTTCGGCATCGCTCCACTTGGCATCCCAGCCGGAGTACAGGAACACAATCGTGCCTGCCGGAATTTCACCGTTGGCGCTTTCCCATGCTTCGATGTCGGCCACTTCCAGCGCCGCGTCGGCGTTTTCGGCGGCTTTAGCGGAGATGTCGATGACGATACCGGGGCCGATCAGCAAGTCCGCCGGATAGTTATCGACCGTTTCGCCATCGGCGACAAAGTGCGCCGGAATATCGACATGCGTTCCGGCGTGTTCGGTATACGTCCAGCGCTGAATGTAGAAACCGTCATTCTCGACCGTAACAAAGGTTTCTCGCTTGGGCTTCTCATCCAGCAAGTAGGTGGGAATATCGGTGCCGAACACATGCGAAAGATCAACGACTGTACCCGCAGCGCCCTGCGCGAGTGCAGGCGTGGCGACCCCGACGATAGAGGCAACAGCCGCACCGGCAGCACCCATTCCGCCGAGGCGCAGGAAATTCCGGCGGCTGAGATGCGGCTCGTTATGGATGCGGTCACGAACAACTTTAGCAACTTCTGGTGAGCACATGGTCATTCCCCTTATTGTGAATATTGAAATTAGGATCGAACCGCGCTGGCTAGTGATGCAAGCGCAGCTTAATACCTGCCCAAACACCGATAAAAACCGCGAACGCGAACACCCAACCGGAGATGGCGAACGCGGAAATACCCGAAAGTAATACACCGACCGTGCAGCCGAGCGCCAGCATCGACCCCCAGCCCATCAGGACACCGCCCAACAGCGCGGTAAAACTGCCCTTCACGGTCAGCTCGGACAGCTTGAAACGCTTCGCCAGCAGCACAACACCGAACGAGCCAAGCACCATGCCGCCGATGAGCCAGCCGTTTTCGGTAATCGTCTGGATGACAACCGCCGCGCATCCGGCGAACGTATCTAACCCATTAAGGCGGTCAGCCAGCAAACCGGCGTTATCCAACACCGTGCGGCTCAAACTGCTCAACTGCGAGGTGACACCCAACGGCTCAATCCGAAAATAGGCGACCATGCCAATACCGCCGACCAGCGCACCGGTCGCCAGCGGGTTCCAACGCTGGTTGATAACGCGATCCCAGATGCCGTGCAGCGTCAAGGTTTCGGCATTTCGCACCGGCAGCTTGGGCAAATAACGCAGCAGGAAAATAGCCACCGCCGCGAAGATCACCCCGTAGAGGATCAGTGAACCGCCATAGCCAAAGGTCGCGGGCAGCCATGCGGTCGGCGCTTTGGAAATCGTGCCCAAATAGACACTCTGCCATGTAAAGAAGCCCAACCCGAAGCCAACCAATGAACCGAGTAAAGCTATCGGTGCGCGGGTGTAACCTTCGCCGAGGCGGTACAGATGCCCGCTAATGCATGCGCCGGACAGCGCCATGCCGAGGCCGAACGCAACCCCCGCCGCGACCAGCACCCAACTCACGGGGCCGATGTGCGCCCCCGGTGGCAGGCGGTTGGTGAAGGTGTTTGGCAGGAACGCGCCAAAGACGACCGCATACCCTACCGCGCCAACTGCCAAAGCCGTGACGATAGCGAACATGCCGGTACTGTCGCGGTTTTCAATGAAGTCGCGCAGGATGCAGAAGAAGCAGAAGCGCCCGCGCTGAAACACGATACCTAGCGCCGCGCCGATCAACAGCGACAGCGAAGCCTTCGCCCCCATCGACGGTGTATTATGCAGTACATAGGCGGCGAGCAGGACGATAGCTAAAACGATAAGACCGCCGAAGCGGACTCGATTTTCAAACAGGTTCAACTCGAAGCGGGGGGCAGCCCCTTGTTCAGGGCTGCCTCCAACGGTCGTTTCCGACATAACTTATGTGCCACCCCACACGGTACCGGCAGGGTTCTCGACGGGTACACCAACCGAGTTGCCCCATTCCGTCCATGAGCCGTCGTAAAGCGATACGTCGTAACCCAAAACCTGATTCAGCACGAACCATGTCAGGGCGGCGCGTTCACCAATGCGGCAGTAAGTCACAATCGGCGTGCTGCCATCCACACCCACACCGGCATACAAGGCACGCAGGTCTTCAACCGACTTGAAGGTGCCATCTTCCTTCACGTTTTGTCCCCACGGCACGTTGACTGCACCGGGGATATGACCCGCGCGAACAGCGAGTTCCTGCACACCTTCCGGCGCGAAGATTTCACCGTTGTATTCAGCAGGGCCGCGAATGTCGATCAGCGTGCCGGGGGTTTCGCCCTCGACGATGCTCAACACTTCGTCCTTCAAGGCACGCAGTTCGTCGTTGCTGGCAGTGACGGTGATGTTGCCCGGTTCATAGGTGGCGATGTCAACAGCCAGCGGGCGGCCATCGGCTTCCCACTTGACGCGACCACCATCCAACAGGCGTACATCTTCGAACCCGTAGACGTTGAATATCCATGCACCCCACGCGGCGAACCAGTTGTTGTTGTCGCCGTACAGCACCACGGTCGTATCCTGATTGATACCGGCCGCTTGCGTTAATTCTTGGAAGCGTTCGGCAGAGACAATATCACGCTGGAGGGTATCCACGAAATCGGTGTGCCAGACAAAGTTGACCGCACCGGCGATATGACCGCGCTCGTACAAGCCGGGGTTAACGCTGACTTCGATGACGCGAACCTGCGGATTATCCAAATTTTCTTCTAACCAATCGGCAGTGACCAGCACTCCCGTCTCTGCATCTTGTGCCGAAGTGCCAAGAACCGCGAAAAGACTGCTCATGACGACCAGCAGCAGGGCGAGAACACGTAGCTTCATCTGTCGAAACTCCTTACCTATCATCTTTGTGGAACTAAAAACATAAGTGAACAGCGATTTACCATAGCTTCCAATGAACTACCGACAACAACACAGCTTCATAACCTATCCTCTCTATGCACTGGCCTGACGGAAATAACAACGCCCCGTTGATGGTGTTCGGGGCGTTTGTGCTTCCTTGTGGGAAATAAAAAGCCCCGAACCATGTCGGGGCATATTGTTAGCGAGAGTTACTCGTGACCTAGTACGCCAAAACCCGACTGTGGTTAACGTCGTTGTTGCACATACAACAGGTCTGGCAGGTCACAAAAAACATGGACTCATCTTCCTTGATTGAGGTTGCGGGGAAAGATAACGTGCTTTTGGAAAGCTGTCAAGCGATTTGGGGAAGTGGAGTCCGGCTTATAATGAATTGGTTGCAAAATGGGTTATAGAGGCGGTTATGTTAGTAAACCTTCGCCACAACTGGCCGCTGCTAGTGGCAATTGGACTATTTCTCTTGTGTATGGGCATATTGGGAGTTCAAATAAGCCAACGAGCAAGGCTAGATGCTCCCAAATTGGGTGAACCAATATACTATTGGTCAAGAGTTAATAGTCCAATACTCGATGATGTGGTTAGAAACTTTATTTGTGTTTGGCCGAATATTGTCATCTTCTCTTTTGTGGTTTTCATTGTCCAACAAATAGGCTCATTTATAGAGAATAAAAGACTGAGTTACGTTTTTCTTATTTTGGCGAATTTCATAGGTGTCGTAATCTTTTTTCTGAGTTTGACGCAACCAGATGGTCATAGACTTATTCATATCGAAAGCATAAGTACTCTCAGTAAGATGTATCATCTTACCTTTGATAATGTTCAAGGTGGTGGATCAGATTACTTCTACTCAGAATATTTTGTCTTCAAATGCGACAAAAGCGGGAATTCGTGTTCCGCAATATACAACAAGATTAACCCTAACGGATTTAGTACGAATCCGGTAAAAGCTACCCTTACTATCGACCCCGACACCAACACGCTGTACTTGCAAATTGGCGATGAGAAAACACTGATTGCTGAATAGAAGGTGGGGATAACACATACATGCAAATTGTTGATCGCCTTCGCCACAACTGGCCGCTGCTAGTGGCAGTGGTTGTGCTGATTGCAAGCTTGATCCTCTTTCAAGGTATTCCTTATGCATTCTCAAAAGTGATCCCTTTTGATACCGCGGAAATCGTGGATTATCCCAACTTACTCTATAAGTATGGTGGGTTCCCGCTAACAAGGGGGATCTTATTAATGCCGATTGCGATCATTTCACTATTGGCTGCACTCAAAAATACGGATTTCAACAAAACCATATCAGCAATCATCATCCTTATTGCAGGATCAATCGTATGTGTGGGGTGTTCGCAAGGTTTCTTGAGTGGTGGTGATCAAACAACACTCTCGCACATGCAAACGATTCGCTATACGGAGGCGACTTATCAACTAGCGCGTGAACGAAATAGGGATGACAGTGGTGGGCTTACAGACAGCTTTTGGGTGTTTCGCTGTGAGGCTGATGAAGCACACTGCTTATTCCTTGAACATAGCGGGCTTAATAGGCATCCAGTGACCGATGGTGACAATCCACCCACAGCTACCCTAACCATCGACCCTGCCACCAACGCGCTGTACTTGCAAATTGGCGATGAGAAAATGCTGATTGCTGAATAGAAGGTGGGGATAACACATACATGCAAATTGTTAATCGCGTTCGCAATAACTGGCCGCTGCTCGTGGCCTTGGTTGTTCTCGTCGCAAGCTTAGCGTTGCTTCAAGGTATGCCCTATAAGTTCGCTAGGGTTATTCCGTTTGATATGGATCACAATGTCAATTATCCCAATTTGTTAGCCCAATATGGTGGTGTGCCAATCACAAAGTTTCTGATATTGATACCTTTAGCGATAATCGCATGGGTGGGAGCGCGGAAAACTTCCAAATCTTATAAGTCTTTACCCGCAATCCTGCTTCTGGTAACAAGTATATTTGTCTGTGGAAGCTGCACATATGATTTTTGGAGGGGCGGCGATAAAACACGCCTTTTGCATCTTCAAACATTTCGTCATAACAACAAAATTTATCACCTAAGCCGTGCCCTAAACCTCAACGACAGTGGTGGATGGACGGAAAACTTTTTGGTATTTCGGTGCGAGATTGATGAGACGTATTGTTCATATGTCAAACAGAAAGGGGACAGTGTTAACAGGATTGTTGACGATGACTTTAACCCACCGACTGTATTACTCACTTATCCCGCCACCAACGCGCTGTACCTGCAAATTGGCAGCGAGAAAACGCTGATTGTAGAGTAATTTTATAGTTTTCAAATACTGACCAGCGGAATCGGCGCATATGTGTGGTATGATGTTTTCACACCTCGCTGAGGCAACGCCGCAAAAAGCAGACACACGCACATCGCAAGCACCCTGAGAATCTCCCTTTGAGAAGTCAACACGCCGTGCCCGGAGAACCTGCTACGTGGCTACCGTTGAATCATCATATTGGAGTAATCTGTGGTCGCATCATTTTCTGAACTCGGCTTGAGCGAAGCTACGCTCAAAGCCATTACCGAACTTGGCTATGAAGAGCCTACCCCTGTCCAAGAGCAAACCATTCGCCTGATGTTGGATGGTGACGATGTGATTGCCCAGGCCCAAACCGGCACCGGCAAAACCGCAGCGTTCGCCCTTCCCGTCCTGCAAAATTTGGACGCGCGTTTGCACGAACCGCAGGCGCTAATCCTTACCCCGACCCGTGAACTGGCGATACAGGTCGCGGAGGCCATCCAGTCCTATAGCAAATTCCAGAAGGTTTCGGTACTGCCGGTTTACGGTGGACAGCCGATTGAACGCCAGCTCAAGGCACTCCAACGCGGCGTGCAAGTCGTCGTCGGTACACCGGGGCGTATTATGGATCATATGCGCCGCAAGACGCTGCGGTTAGAGTCGGTCAAGGTCGTCGTGCTGGACGAAGCCGATGAAATGCTGAACATGGGCTTCATCGAGGACATCGAAATCATCCTCAAGGAAACCTCTGACGAGCGCCAAACCGCGCTGTTTTCGGCGACTATGCCCGCGCCGATTGCCAACCTCGCCCGCCGCTATATGCGGGATGCCAAGCGGGTAACGGTGGCGGCTGAAAAACGCAGCACGCCGCAAATCCGCCAGACCTTTTACGAAGTCGGCAAGCGCGATAAGTTCGAGGTGCTGTCACGCATCCTTGATTACGAAGTACCGACGGCGGCGATTATTTTCTGCCGTACCAAGCTGGAAGTCGACTCGCTGGTACAGCGCTTGACCGCCCGTGCCCACACCGCCGAAGCCCTGCACGGTGACCTGAACCAGATGCAGCGTGACCGCGTGATGGGACGCTTTCGCAGCGAACAAGTTGACCTGCTGGTAGCGACTGACGTGGCAGCGCGCGGCCTCGACGTTGACCATATCTCGCACGTTATTAACTACGACATTCCGCTCGACCCCGAAATTTACGTCCACCGCATCGGTCGTACCGGACGCGCGGGGCGTACCGGCCTCGCAATTTCGCTGGTGACCAACCGCGAAGGCCGCTTGTGGCAGATCATCCAGCGCTCGGTCGGCAAACCGATCCAAAAAGAAAAGATGCCCACCGTAGGCGATGTAGTCAACCGCCGCCGCGAACGCTTTAAGGAAACGATGCGTGAAACGCTGGCAGAAGAAGGTCTCGAACCGTTCTTGAAAATGGCGGACGAACTCGGTGAAGAATTTAACCCGCGTGAGATGGCAGCCGTGGCCTTCAAGCTGCTGCTGGGCGACACACCGGAAGTCACCGAAGACCGTTTGGCGGAACCGGAACCGATGCCGAATAAGCCGAGCTTCCGCGAACGCCGCGAGCCGCGCACCTACAAAGAAAGCAAGCGCATCCGTATGGATGCCGACATGACACGGCTCAAGGTCGACGTGGGTCGCGATGAAGGTGTACGACCGGGCGACATCGTGGGCGCGATTGCCAACGAAGCCCGCATTTCCGGTCAAGAAATCGGCGCGATTGAAATCCATGACCACTATTCGATGGTGGATGTGCCGAGCAAGCAGGTGGCACAGGTGCTCATGGCGATGAAGAACGCCAGCATCCGTAACCACAAGATCAACATCGCAATCGCGACCTCACGCAAGTAGACAGTAACAACCTATAGACCCAAAAACGGGCGTCATGTGTACGCCCGTTTTTTATTTTCAGCAGTAGATGGTGTTCAGTTTTTCGATGGCGCGGATTTTGGCTTTCCGCATAATGCGTTCGAGGCGCAGGTATTCATCCAACTCGGTTATCTCTTCGGGCGTAATCATCTGTTCACGGTTGGCTTTTAAGAGGCTGTTAATCCGTGCTTCGGTCGCTTCAGAGAGATGCAATTGGCTCACCTGTTCCACGCTGGGAACCGATGTAATGAATTCCACAAATTCCTCATAGGCAGGCAAGTGGGTAATTGCCATGCCATATACTCCCATACTCATTCAGCCTCATTAGAGCATGTTCGCGAGTAGGTGAGCTCCTTTTTGGAAAGGGTGACAAGGTCGGATAATATGTAATGCCATTAGCAAAGTGGATAAAATAATGTCCACTCCTCCGACCCCGAGCTGATGCATCTTTTGTCTGCATAGCTTATAATTTAGCGGTGAACTCATGCGTAACAAAATTCAGGCGCTATTACAAAAACTTCCAGCTACAGATGCATTGTTGTGGGAAGATACAGAGAAATTTGCGACCCCATACACATTAGATGAGTGTATTTATCATCTCGAAAACGCTGATCTCGATATACGTAATTCTCTGAAATGGGAATGGCTTGAGGATGAAAACTCGAAACGAACAGGGTTAAGCTTTACCTGCAAAATGAGCCGTTCAAGAATCAGCCTCGGTCTGGTTGGGCGAGTAACCCTACAACCCCATGCGAGTAATCAGGTACAAGTTCAGGTAGGTATGCTCTACTCAAACGTGTATTTCTTTTTACTAATCATCCTCGTCGCGCCAATATTTTTAGCATCGGGAACACAGCCCAACCTATTGGAAAGTTATTTACTAAGCCTAGCCGGTACTTATGTAATTATGCTCATCCTTGGATTTATTTTGGCACTCGTTTTATTAAGCGTAAATGCCATTGCTAGTCAAGATTTATCGAATGATCTCAAATCAATGCTGAAGGGCGCACCATGACCATCCTCACCCTCTCCCCGCCTGACCAAGCCATGCTCGATGGCGAACACAGTGCCGCCGCGCAAATGGCGGGGGTGTGGGCATGAAAAACCACCAAATCCGCGCCATACTCCTCGACTGCGGTGATACCCTGATTGATGAAGCAACCGAGGATAAAAACGAGCAGCATGTCTCCCTGCGTGCTGAACTCATCCCCGGCGCGGCGGAACTCATGCACGCGCTCAAACAACGCGGTTATCCGCTGGCGTTGGTAGCGGACGGCCCCGCCGAAACATTTACCAACAACTTGCATCCGTATGGGTTGTACGATCTCTTTGATGTCTACGCCATATCAGCACAGATAGGGGTTGAGAAGCCGCACCGCGATATTTTTGACCACGCCCTTCGCCAACTGCAAATCGAGCCAGCCGATTACGGGCGGGTGGTGATGCTCGGCAACAACCTCGAACGCGACATCAAAGGGGCGAATGCACTCGGCATCATCAGTGTGTGGCTCAACTGGTCGCCGCGCCGTTCCAAAATTCCCGCCGATAAAAGTGAAGTGCCGCAGTACACGATCTTGCAGCCGTTAGAGCTGTTGGATGTCATCGACCGGATTGAGGAACGTTTAGCGCATGGGGATTAGCAGGGGACAACCATGAATAGACACCCGCCGGCATGGCCTCTAGCACAGTCCTCAAGCTCGATGTGCCGTTGAGTTTATAGGTTCGAGCAGTGCCAGCAGCATGTTGCTGAAAGCGGTACGGCTGCCACGAGTTGATGGTATACTCGCGCGGCGTGCGGTCGTTAGCGCTGAGGATTACGCGCGGCGGCCAGACGGGAGCAGGACAAAATAAACAACGACCAGCGACTGGATATGATCTGAATTATAATTGGCACTAGTGCAATAATTTTGGAGCGGTGTCATGGCAGTCCAACTGAGCATTAATTACGACCAGCTTGTGGAACTCGTCGAGCAGCTTTCGGAAGAACAGCAGCAGGCGTTAATCGCACAGCTTTTAGCCGACAAAGCCAGCCAGCGGTCGCTAACAACCGCCGAAAAAATTAAGATGCTGGACAGCGCAAAAATTCATCATCCTGTCAACAAATCACCCTCTATTCATCGCAGCGATTGGTACGATGATGACGGTCGTTAAAGCCTTTGTCGATACAAACATTCTACTCCGCGCCCAAATAACTAACATGATGATTGCACCTCAACTATGACACCCATTACCCTACGAGAGATCAGCCGCGAAAACTGGCGCGAGGCGCTTGAACTGAGTGTCACAGCCGATCAGCAGCGTTTTGTAGCCGATTACGCGCCGATTGCGATGGTCGGCTTGGCGAAAGCTTACGTGCGCCCGCTGGGGTTGGTCTGGGTTCCCTACGCCATCTATGCCGGATACGAGATGATCGGTTTTGTCGAATTGGCCTTTGAGCCAGAGTCAACCGACCAATATTGGATGTACCACTTTTTCATCGACCACCGCTATCAGGGCAACGGCTATGGCAAGCGGGCGCTGGCGGCCTTCATCGAACAGGTACAGCGCAGCTTCCCCGAATGCCGTGTAATTTCCCTCACCGTGACCCCCGATAATGTCGTAGCGCAGCGCTTGTATATCGGCGCTGGCTTTTCCCGCGCACGCGAAGAAGTCTTTGGCGAGCCAGTGTTCTGGCTGAATATGTAGCTGTGCAGAAAACAACATGATTAAAATCGCGACCTACAATTTACATTTTGGAGGAAGCAAGCGAAAACATCAGATTGCTGAAGTGCTCCATGAAATAGATGCGGATGTCATCATACTGACTGAAGCCTCAAATCCTGAAGTAGTTGAAACATTCGGATCAGAATTGGGGATGCAAACTTATATAGCCCTCGGTCGTAAAACAAGCATCGCTGCCCTAACACGTTCACCTGTTAAAAACTGGGCTGTATTTGACCCTCCACGGCTCGGTCGCCCACTTCTCGAAGTCTATATTGAAACAATGTCCGGCCAATTACTAACCATTTTTGGATTACACCTTCAATGTCACTTTTTCAAGCGTAATGAAAAGCAGCGCCTTCACGAACTGACGAGTTATTTAGATTATATTCGTGGGCGCAACTGCGGTAACCATATCCTACTTGGCGATTTCAATGCGGTTGCGGGTGGCGATAGACCATCGACCCAACAGATGCCACTGAAAGAAAAATTGATGCTGCGCTGGGAGCATAATCGCTTTTATCGCGATGCCATCGCACTACTTCAAACCCACCGTTATGCGGATTGTTTCCGTTCCACAAATCCAAACGATGACTGGTTTACACTGCCTGTACATGCGCCCAACATTCGGCTGGATTACATTTTTGCAACGTCCGCCTTAGCTGCCCGACTCCAAAATTGTCAGGTGCATACCACAGCAGCAACACTGACTGCATCCGATCATTTCCCCATCTACGCATCTTTTGACCTGTAAACACAACTAGGTGTGTTTGGATATTGCATCCATCAAGGCAGTTGGGTATGTTTTGGGTCTTACCTATCATCAACGCTCAAATAGAATACCTGTTGAGCAGTTCATAAGGACGGATAACCCATGCCTTCAATCTTTGATGAAATAATCGACCGCCGCAATTCTGGCAGCGCCAAATGGAACTACTTTGATGCGGACGTAATCCCCGCTTGGGTGGCGGATATGGATTTTCGCAGTGCGCAGCCGATTTTGCAGGCGCTGCATCAAGCGGTCGATCATGGCGTATTTGGTTATCACCTCGACTCAAAACCGCTGCGCGAAATCCTCGTCAAGCGCATGGCCGACCGTTACAACTGGCAGGTCAAAATCGGCGATTTCATGTTTACGCCCAACCTCGTCAGTGTCTTGAACTTTGTCGTCAAAGCCTTTACCGAAACCGGCGACAATGTACTAATGACCACACCGGTCTATCCGCCGTTCATCAGCGCCCCTCCCAACAGCGACCGCATCGCCAATATGGTCGATATGACGGTGGTACAGAATGGTCAAGAAATCCGCTACGAACTCGACTTTGATGCTTTTGAAGCCGCTATTAACCCGCGCACCAAACTATTCATCCTGTGTAACCCGCATAATCCGGTGGGTCGAATGTGGTCACGCGCAGAGCTAGAACGCATGGCGGAAATCTGTCTGCGCCATAATGTGCTGATTTGTTCGGACGAAATCCACTGCGATTTGATTATGGATGGCGGCAAGCATGTGCCAATGGCGAGCCTGTCGCCAGAAGTCGCCGAACGCACCATCACCATTATGTCCCCCAGCAAAACGTTTAATATTCCCGCCCTCGGCCTCGCGTTTGTCGTCGCCCAGAATGAAACACTCTATAAAACCCTCGAAAAGTCGATGATGGGCTTCCTACCACATGTCGGCACACCCGGTTACGCGGCAGCCGAAGCCGCCTATAGCGAATGCCAGCCGTGGGTGAGCGAACTGCTGCCCTACCTCAAGGGCAACCGCGATTTCCTGATCGACTACGTACAAAAACATTTCCCGCTGGTGCGCTATACCAAACCGGAAGCCACCTACCTCGGCTGGCTTGACTGGAGCGCCATGAACCTGCCGGGGGAAAGCCCGTTTAAATTCTTCCTCGATAATGCACGGGTCGCGTTCGGTGATGGCATCGGCTTTGGTGAAGCCGGTCGCGGGTTTACGCGCGTCAACTATGGCACCAACCGCGCCCTGCTAACCGACATTCTGGAACGCACACGCGCAGCCGTCGAACGTCTATAACCCACCGCCCCAAATACCGTCGGGCGCAGCCCTACATGCGCCCGACCACACCCCATGCTGTAAGCTAATAATTTCTGTTAATTCATATTTTTCATTTTGCGCAGTAGAATTAAATAAGTCGTAAGAAATGAACTGACACTTTTATTACTACGCCGTTTCCAATAATCAACTTAACCCTTTCTTACGTTATCAAGTAAATTTCTTTTATTTACAGTTGAATATATGCGAAGCAAACCAATCTTTCAGTTAAGCGCGGGTGAACTGCACGATATCGAGCAAGCCATGCACCACGCCAGCCAACCCGAAGTTCGTGTGCGGGCGCTCGCGCTGCGCCTCTTGTCCAAAGGACATTCAGTCGAAGCAGCAGCCGGTGTTGCCAATGTCGCCCCCTCAGCAATCCGGCAGTGGCGGCGTGCATGGCGCGCTGGCGGCTTGTGTGCCCTCACGGACCCCACCCCAACGCTCAATAAAACAGATACCTTTTTAAGCCGGCTGACGACCCTCCAAAAAGTCAGTGTCGATCTAATGACCACAGCCACATTGGATGAGCTTTGCCAGCACGCAATCGAAAAGGGGTTACAACAACTCGGTTTTGACCGTCTTGGGCTGTTTTTCGTGACGGATATCCCTGACCAGATGATTCCATCGTTCGGCACAGATGAAAACGGCCAACTGCGCGACGAACGCCAACCCGAACCGGCGCGGTGGCGCGACATTGAAGACTTGCAGCGGGCGTTGGAACGCCAACAAGACCTGATTATTCGCTTCAACTGCGACCTGTACGACAACAAAGGGAACATCGTCGGCAAGGGTTGGAACGTGATGGCCGCGCTTTGGGATGGCAACCGCATCACTGGCTTTCTGGCGGCGGATAATTTGATAAACCACCAACCGCTGAGTGATGGTGATATTCAAATTCTGCGCCTGTACGGGCTGACGCTCGGCTGTTTGTGCAGTGTAAAGCGCACTTCAGAAGTCCTGCTTAAAGAGCGCAATATGCTGCGCGGCGTGATGGACAGCACCCTCGACCTGATCTATGTTAAAGATGTACAGTCGCGGGTGGTGATGACCAACAATATGGGTGGCGGATATGGTAAGAAAAAGGGTAGCGAACACAGTGTCATCGGGTTAACCGATTTTGCTTATCTGCCACACCATCTAGCGCAGCGTTTTTACACCGAAGAACAGCAGTTGATCCGCACCGGTATACCGATCCTCAACCGCGAAGAACCGGGGGTGGATCATGACGGCAGCGCTATCACCTACCTGACCACCAAAGTCCCGCTGCGCGATTCGCAGGGCGAGATTATCGGGCTGGTCGGTGTCAGCCGCGACATCTCCGATCTCAAGCGCACCGCAGAACAAAATATTCGCCTGATGCTGGAACATGAGCGAGTTGAACTCATGGAACAGCTCGTCAGTAACCTGTCGCACGACCTCAAGACCCCCCTGTCGATCATCAAAACCAGCCTGTACTTGATCGAGAAAATTGACGACCCGATCCGCCAGAAGCTTAAACTGGCGTCGATTAAAGACCAAACAGAACGGCTGGAAAAGCTGATTCAAGATGTGCTGATGGTTTCGCGGCTTAGCCAGACTGCCCAACCGCACCATGAAGCAGTGGATATGGGCAGCCTCATCCGCAATGTCGAGAATAATTTGCGTCCGCGTGCCGAGGCCAAGCAGCAAACGCTCAACCTCGACTTGGCACCCACACTGCCCCCTGTATCCGGCAGTTCCGAAGACCTGTGGCGGATGATCGCCAACCTCGTGGAAAACGCCATCAATTACACCCCACCCGCCGGAACAATCTCGATTGAGGTGAAAGCACAGGCCGCCGGTGTGGTGACGACCATTCGTGATACGGGCATCGGCATCAGCAAAGATCAGCTTGAGCGCATTTTCGAGCGCTTCTACCGCGCCGACGACGCCCGTAACATGCAGCACGGTGGCACGGGGCTTGGCCTCTCAATCGTCAAAATGATTACCGAGAAGCACGGCGGTCACATCAAGGTCAACAGTGAACCGGGCAGCGGCACCCACTTTCAGGTATGGCTGCCCGTGCAGTCAGATGAACAAACGCCCATACCCACAGGCGACGATACCGGAAGTTTGAGCGAAGCTTACACCTCGTAGCCGACGACCGCCGCCACCTGCTTATTGCGCACACTGGCGGGCAGGGCGCGGAACAGGTTATCGCGCAGCCAACAGGCCAGCGGGTTCGCCCACTGCCCCACCTCACCGATGCGCCGTGACTGTGACACAATGCTGTTGGCACGGGTAATGCGCTTGGCCTGATACCCCGCCAGCGCCGCCGTAATATCACCGGACGCCGTGACCGCATTCCCCAGCGCCACCGCATCCTCAATCGCCTGACATGCCCCTTGACCGAGGTTCGGCGTCATCGCATGGGCGGAGTCACCCAGCAGCGCTGCGCGGCCATCCACCCAGTTGGTCAGCGGGTCGATGTCGTAAATAGCATTGTGCAAAATGGCTGCCTCGTCGCTGGCGTTTAGCAAATCCGCAATCGGATGATGCCAGCCGCCAAAGTGCTTCAGCAGATAGTCTTTGTGGCCTTCAGCCGGTTTAGGCATGTGTTCCGGCGCGTTCTGCACCGCGAACCAGTACACCCGACCGTTACTCATCGGCACGAGGCCGAAACGTGCGCCGCGTCCCCAACTTTCACCCCAATAGGTTTCGTTCGCCGGATAATCGAACGGTGCGATACCCCGCCACGCGGTATAGCCTGCGTAACGCGGCTTGCTCGTGGGCTGCATCTGGGCGCGAACCGCCGACTTGATGCCATCCGCACCGATCAACACATCGGCGGTAGCACGGTCGCCGTTTTCAAACACGGCGGTAATACCATCGGCATCCTGTTCATAGTTTTTGAGGCGGGTGGCGAGGTGAACGGGGATACCGTCGGCAGTCTCGTGCAGCATCGCCAGCAGTTCGGCGCGGTGGGCAATAATCACCGGCGCACCGAAACTTTCGACCACAAATTCACCGGATGCACCGCTAATAATGCGTCCCTGCGCGTCGTGGATACCACCGTCGATCTGCGGGATACTGATGCGGTTGAGGGCATCCGCCAACCCCAACTTACCGAGCGCCTTGGAAGCGTTCGGCCACAGCGAAATCCCTGCGCCGACTTCCCGAATAGCAGCCGCTTGCTCATAAATGGTGACATCCACACCGGCATTCCGCAGGCCAATGGCGGCACTCAGGCCACCGATACCCGAACCGATCACGATGGCTTTCATGTTGGTTTATTTTCCTTTCGCGCAGTTAAAACGAGATGCAGCAATTGCGCGACATTCCAAGCGTCGTTGTCGCCGCGGTGGTGGCGACCGTCCATCGTCAGCCCGACCAGTTCCATTGCCTGTGCCATGCTGGTGTCGTGGCGCATCCCCTGAATGAGCGTGAACAGCGTCTTGATGTTCAGGTGCGACGGGCTGAACGGGTATTTGATACCCCGATCCATACACTGTTTCTCGAACTGCTGGCGGTCATAATCACCATAGCTGGCCCAAACCCGTTGGCGCGTTTTGAACTCTTTTTCGAGGATGGCGCAGGCTTCGGCAAACGGCATCCCTTTATCCACCTGTTCCTGCGTCAGCGAAGTCAGTTCGGTGCAAAACGGGCTGACGGTCGAGCGTTCCGGCTTGACGATCAAGCTGCGCTTTTCCAAACGTTCGCCGGTGGTGGGCTTCAGGCGGCAGATGCCGATTTCGATGATCTCGTTTTCCTGTCCGGGGGGTGCGTGACGTTCCCAGCAGGTGCATTCAATATCGACAACAATGATTTGGTCGTAGTGGCGCGTCAATTGATACTTCGCTTATTGTAGGATGAATTATTACCCGATTGTAACATACCAACGGCGGACGAGGCATCAGCCGTTAGTCGGGCGTTTTTGGCGAATGCAGTTGCCTGTTAAACAGGCGGAACAGGCAACCGAAACCCCTCCTGACCCCGATTTGTGAACGCGCGGTTTGGGGAAGCAAACCGTTTCCCAACTTTTACGGTGTGTATGTCTCGGCAGTGACCGCTGCGTAATTGGTATCAAGTGATGGGTTCAAGGCCAGCAGCGCCGCAATCCGTCGTGCGATATTCATAAACTCTCGAATTTCAGTCATATTCAGTGGCCGCCCCAGCACTGCTGTTTCACGATAGCTTAACCACTTCTTCAAGACTTGATACCCGCCCAACGTATAATCCCACACCGCTTGCGGCACATTATGCCAGTAGGTCGTGGCGTTCAAATACACATTGATTGCGCCTTCTTTGTTTGACGTTGCGGCTGTTCGTCCGCGCCCCGGCATCACTGCACTGCCCGCACCAAAGTAGCCCCAGTTTACATTCACAGTGAAATCTGGAGCGCCCCCATCAACTGTCATCAGCACCGCTACCTCACGCAGAGTAGACTGTGGATCACCACTCGTCACTCCCGCAACTGCTATTTCTACGTTCAGCAGCGCCGCTATCTGCTCACCCAATGTGGCTGATGTCCGCAGCGCATCAACATTTTTGGGCAGCGGCACACGCGGCCAATCTTGTCGCAGGGCTCCAGCGTTTTCAATTCTGTATGCTCGCGAATGAATTACCGCCAAAATGTGGTAAAGTAGCACCTTTTCGTCTACGCTGACCGTCGCCAAGTAACTCTTAGCCACTTCACTCAGGTTTGGCCTGCGTCCGTTAGTGGCTATAGACTCAGCATCAAAGAGTCCAAGTTGTTCTTTCTTTGCCTCGTAGAGATAAAGAGGAAAACCTCGCGCGCCGCTGTCCATTAAATTATAGTCGTTCAAAAATTGGGTAGTGATAGGAGCTTCAATTAAATCCTTACGAGTTCTACCTGTTGTGAAAAGGTAAAGATTTTCCGGCTTCACATGAGGGAAATATTCTGAACGTTTTTCATCTAAAAGTTTGGTTGTCGGCTCCCAATACAGCCACCTCACATCAAATGGACGATAAGAGTATTTGACAATATTCTCTCGCAAGAAACCACGTTTCAGAAGTTGAGCACGTACTGCCTCCGCATTGTATCTAGCCGAGCTATCCATAAAACCAGGCGCAATTAGTCTTAATTCGCTATCGTTCTTAGTAGGATCAAAATATTGTTCCATTCGCGTAACTAAACGCTCACGATCAACATCAACCAAAACATCATCTCGACTAGTTGTGACGCCTGGAAACGATACAGGAAATAGCTCTGGCAATTTCAACCAAGTAAGATAATCTTCGCTTACTTGATAAGGAGCAAAAGGTAATCCAATCTCTAGCGAGGGTATCATGTTCTGATACACTGGCTTGGCAGCATTTGCTTCTTGTTTAAGTTGTGCTCGTTTGCCCGTTCCCCATAAATTACGGAAAGCTATTTCAGTCGCGGTGACATGTTGCAGTTTGCGTACCATCGTGGCAATCGCTGTCCCAACTTGGATACCTTCGCGGCTAAATTCGGTCGAGAAGATGCTGGGGTCGGGTGCGCCTTCAGGTGTTGTTTTTCCTGTTCGATACTTATCACCATTCAGGCTGTCAATCGTGATGGTATCAAATACATCCAGATACTTTTCACGCATTCCGGTGTGTGAAAGTCCACCTAACCACGAATAATTAGAGATGAAGCTTACTACTCCTTGTCCTGTTTTCTCCACAATCCGCCGTTCTGCCATGCGGAAAAAACGTATATAGAGGTCATTTAAGCCTTGGCCTTGTGGGGCAGGTGCGCGGTTCGTTGTTCTGTAGGCGTGGCTAAGGTCACGTTCTTCCTCAACTGCTACACCTGCAAACCCATCATAGGGGGGATTACCGAGGATAACCAGCACATCTCGTTCCTGTTTCACTGCGTCCGCCGCTTTGCGTTCTTGCTCCAATTCGGGGAACAGCAGCGCCATTCGGCCTTCGGGTGCTTCTCCCCAGCCTGTCAGCGCGTTCGTCAGGTAAACCCCCGCCCGCTGCCCCGCATTCAGCGGCGCGTGTAAATCATTCAGTAGCATTCCTAATTGCAAATGTGCCACCACGAATGGCGCAGGTAAAATCTCGAAGCCGAAAACCCGTTCCCGCATCGCCTTCTGTGTTTCCTGTGCTGCCAGCAAATCACCATCACGTCTCTTTAGCCATTCATTGATCCGTCGCAGCACCGCCACCAAGTAAGCACCTGTCCCACAGCATGGGTCAAGGATGTACACATTGGGGTCAGCCAAACCATCGTCAATGCCCAATTCATCCTTCAGCGCCGCGTCCACCCGCGCCACCATATATTCGACCACTTCCGGCGGGGTATACCACACGCCTAACTTACGTCGTAGCTCGGGGTCGAAGGCTTCCAAAAATGGCTCGTAGAAATACTGCACCGCGCCACCATGCCCAAACCGTTCGAAGAACACATCGCGGTCAACACGGTTCAAGGCTTCAGCCGTCCATCGCAGCACTTCTTCCACATCCATTGGCAGATTATTGCCAGCCGAAAACTGTGCAAATAATTCTTGAACGACTGGCACATTTAGTCGCCGTGTATCATCCCACAAATCAAATTGTGTGCCTCTTGGTGCGCCACGCTCGTGCCACAGCACCCATGCCGAAAACACGCCGTAAAAAAGAGTTTGCACCAACGTCGAACGGAAGAACTCATCAGCTTCTTCGTCCTCAAATCGAACGCCCAACGCCGTCTCTAATTGTCCTCGCACCTGTGCAAGTTTGTCCAAGTCCGACCTGTTAATTAATAGCCGAGCTTTCGCTTCCCGTGCATAACTCGCCAGTATCCACGCCACGTCCTGTGGTGCCGCCAAGGGTGCGTTTCGCCGCATCACCCGCATTAGATATTCCCGCAGCGCCACCTCATGCGTTGCTGCCAATGTCTGGGGGTGGGCGGCAGCCACCCAAAAAGCATTTTCATTCTCAGCGAGGTTATAGCGCTCTTCGAATTGAGGGTTGCCGTTCGCGTCCTTCGTCACAAGGATGAACTGGTAATAATTGGTCACCAGCACTTGTCCGTAACGTTTTATATACCTCTCCACCTGTTCACTGTTGGCAATTTCCATCAAATCATCGTGAATAGGTTTGGCCTCAACAACACCATGCGCTGGAGGCACATCGGCTGTCTGGTTATCATCAAATAAGCCTAAATCAGGAATACCCGCGCCTGTGTTCTTGGGGTGAATAACCGCTTTTACATCCGGTTGTAGTCGGCGACCTGCCTCATCCAAAACCGATTGCAATAAGCCGTAGTAAGAGGTTTCCGGCACGGTTGCCCCGCGCAGCGCCAGCAGTGTACTAAAGTAATTTTCAAGTAGCGTCATCATCCACTCAATCTAACAGGTGACAACCCTGTTTGTTCCGTACTTAGATAATTTTTTGTCTGATCTTATGTAATCATACCGCAGGAGGTCATGCCGCGCTTCTATCCCAATCCCTCCCCCATACAAACCAACTTCTAACTTGACTTTTTAGCCCACTTGTTCTACATTGTAATGATGTCTTGCTCTCGCTAGCACCACACTAAATGGTGGGTGGTTTTGTCGCTGAAAATATCGCCTTTTTGCCCTCAGATTTTGTATTTTCTCCCCTCCCTGTTACTACGGGGAGGGGCTGGGGGGTGGGGTCGAAAATACCATCCACCGCTGCAAATAAAAAGATTGGCAATAATGGCGGCAGCACACCTTTCGCCAAAATCGCCGCAGTTTTAGCCGAGCAATCCGCCGAATTGGCAAAAATCACATTTTGCCATTGCCGAAATTGCTGCCAACTTTGCCAACCGTCAGTCACCCGATGTCCGCCATAAAACGGGTTTATGTCGTCGCCGCCATAGCCGCCACCGCGTGCGAAGCCTCCCGTGGGACGCCATAAAAATGTACGAGTGAATTGCTTTTGTCTTGAGCTAATGACTACCAGCTAAAGACTATCGACTAAACGAGCCCATACTGTAACGCGGGGTTGTTCTCCCGCTCGACCTCATCCAAGTTCTCCACCGATAAATGCCCGTGTTCGTACAGGTATTCGACGTGTGCGCCCACTTCCTCCAGCGCCAACAGCACATCATACCCGTGAATATCGGGGTACATGTGCTTGGAAATCGCGCTGATGGTCGAGGGTTTCCCCGCCACCTTAATCGCGTCGATCACACGGTCGAGCTTGCGCTGGTGGCTCGCCCGAATACCGACGATGCGCTCGTAAACATCATGCACCGGTTCCTCGTGCCCGCCGAGCGATAGGCGGATGCCATCCAAACGCGCAATCTTGCCCAGCGAGTCGAGGTAATGCCCCAAACCGGTGTAGTGGGTGATGCTCTCCGGCGCTTGGTGGGGCGTGGTTCGCGCGAGGATATGGTCAGCCGCCAGCAGCGTATCACCGAGGCGGATGCACACCTGCCCCGGACAGTGACCGGGGGTGTGGATGAAGGTCATACCGTCGAGGGTGGTTTCTTCTTGCAGGTTGATGCTGACCTTGACCGAGTTGACGTGCTTCTTGGAAAAGCCGTACATCTCGATGACTTTGGGACGCAGCGAGTCGCTGACCCCCGCCCGTTCGAGGTACACGCGCAGGTCTTTGGTCGCCACGATCACGCGTTCCTCGTAGTTGGTCAGCACGCGCCGGTCAATCTCGTGGATGCCGACCGCCGCGCCGGTTTGCTCGACCATGAAGGCCACGCCGCCGAAGTGGTCGATATGCCCGTGCGAGATGAGGATGCGCCCGATGTCCTTCTCGGTGATGGACTCGCCGAAGTCGGTTTTGAGGGCGCGAATACCCGCGAGGACGTGCTCGTTGCTATTCCCATAGCCGGAGCCGGTATCGACCAGCGTGGGCACACCCGCGCCGATGAGGACGTAGCAGTAGACGATGAAGTTGGGAAACGCCTCCGCCGGAATGCGGTAGATGCGAACGCCGGTATCGGACTCGAAACGCTCAATCGCGGGTAGGGACATGGGAGTAAACTTTCATACATATGCAATACAAATACAGACTAACCACAGAGACACAGAGGACACGGAGAGTTTTAACGCAAAGACGCAGAGATGCAAAGGTATAAGTATTAATCCGCCGGGATGAGCGGGGTTGGGGTTTTGCCCCACCAGCGCAGCTCGATTGTGCCACTGACCACCAACCCGAGCAACACGAATATCGTGCCGACTACATCCGTCACATGAACGGCCTCGCCCAGCACGATTGCGCCCTGCATATAGCCGAACACCGGCGTGAGGAACATCCACATGTTGGCACGAACAGGGTCTTTCTTGAGCAGGTAGAACCACAGGATGATGCCGATGATCGAGATGGCGATGACCGACCAGCTTAACCCCACCACCAGATTAGGTGTGACGGTCGGCAGGGTCGGGCCGTTGAGAGCCGCCGCGAAGGGCAGCAAGATCAATCCGCCGATGAGGATTTGCCAACCGTTGAGCAGTGTGCCGGACAAATCAACCTTCGCCCATTTGAAGTAGACACTGCCAAAGGCGTAGGTGACGACCGCCGTGATCGCCATCGACACACCGGCGAGGCTGGCGTGGCTTTCGGCAAGTGACGGGGTGATGGCGATGAGCAACCCGAACAAGCTGACGACCATACCCAGCCATTCCTGACGGGTAACGCGCCGCCCTAACCAGATGCTCGAAAAAATAGCGACGAGGAAGGGGTTAAACGAGATGAACAGGTTGAGGATACCCGCCGAAATTTGCAGGAGCGACAACCAGCACAAGCCGAGGTAGATGGTGCTGTTGGTCAGGGCGAGGATGGTGATGTGCTTCCAATCGCCGCGTTTGGGCAGCGGGTTGCCGCGCCGGATGATGTAGTTAATGGTGAGCATGATGCCAGCCGCGATGAAGAACCGCGCCGACAAAATGGTCAGTGGGGGCGAGCCTTTGAAGCCGACCTTGGCAGCGATGGGGCCAGATGCCCAGAGAAACGCGAACACCAGACCGATGAGCATATCCACAATGAGAGTCCTTTGTCCGAGATGACCTGACCATCCTAGCTTGGTTAGGGCGGCGGGTGTAGCCCCACGCCAGTCCAGTGAATGGCCTACGCTGACCATTCCTTATGGGTTGGCTGATGCTGCATACCCTATCATGGAATAGTGTTATCACTAGTCAAAAGGCTGACCTTTGTTTCGTTTTCTGATCCGACTGACCATCATTTTAGTCATCGTGTGTTTTGCGGTGATCCTTTTGGCTTCGCGCGTGTTATTCCCGTTGGTTGATACGGGTGGTGTAATCGCGTTCAGCCGCTATGGTGGTGAGATCTTTCTTTTTGATGTGTCACAGAAGCGAGAGGTTCAACTAACGAACTTTTCGAATGAAGAAGCTGAACTGAGACAATATGCAAATGCCCCATCATTTTCGCCAGATGGAAAGCAAATTGCATTCATTTTGGGACAGATGTCCGAGGACACGATTTGTGGTCCAATTCATGTGATGAACTCAATGGGTGGCAACATTCGACAGCTCAATGAGAGAGCCGTCACGCTACTGCCCATGTCATGGTCACCTGATGGTCAATCTATTATGTTTACGGGATGTGGATTTTCAGGTGACGTTTTTAGTGTCGATGTAAAATCTGGCACGATTACACAAATAGAATCAAAAGGTTTGCAATTAGCCCAATTTCCAGTTTGGGCACCAGATGGTAAGCGTATTGCTTATTTAAACTGGTCTAATCCTGAAGGTGATATAGCGATTGCTGACCTAACAACCGATCAACCGCCATTTATTATTTTGGATGACCGTAATAACGCCTCGCCGTCATGGTCGCCGGATGGGAAACAAATCGTATATTTCGGAGGTGACGAAACTTCCGGTAACCTCTATATATACGACATTGAAACACAAACGACACGCGCACTCACGAATGACCCTACTGCTCTCAATGACAGTCCAGTCTGGTCACCGGTTGGAAATTGGATCGCATTCATTTCTGGCGGTTATTACGGAGGAGACTTGCATCTCATCGATGTTGATGGGAATAATCGCACAGTGTTGACCGATAACGCACGCAACCCAAATTGGATGCCTTAGCAACACCCTCGCTTAACCCCAAGGCATCGTAAATGCGCCTGGGATGCCAACCTATGTCCCCCAATTACTGGGGGTCGCGGCGCAGGTGAACGCGCCTAAGATGGAATGTGTGACCCAAAATACAAATCTGGTCAAATAGTCAAACATATGAATAATGGACATCACACATTGGAGCGTGAGGGCTGCACCCTGCACTATTGGCTGGCAGGGGTTGAGGGCAAACCGCTGCTGGTATTTACGCACGGCGCGGTGATCGATCACCGTATGTTCGATGAGCAGGTGAAAGCCTTCGATGCGGATTACCGCGTGCTGACGTGGGATATGCGCGGGCACGGACAATCACGCCCCACAGATGAGGTGTTCACCGTTGCCGGAGCGACCGCTGACTTGATCGCAATCCTTGATGAAGTGGGCGCGAAGCAGGCGATCTTCATCGGGCAGTCAACGGGCGGCTACGTGCATCAGGAGTTGGTGTTCCGGCATCCTGAACGGGTGGCGGCGTTGGTGATGGTGGACTGCGTATGCATCACCTTCAAATTGAGCATGATGGATACGCTACTGCTGTGGATGTCACCGGCACTGATGCGACTCTTTCCCCATTCACAGTTGGTGAAACAATCGGTCGAAGGCACGTCGATCAAGCAAAATGTGAAAGCCTATTTGAACGAGGTGATGGGTAGCCTGACTAAGGACGAGTTCATCGACATCTGGACGGGGGTGGCGAAGTCGATGCACTACGAGCCGGATTACCGCATCACCCAACCCATGCTGATTATACGCGGGGAACATGACAAACTGGGCAACATCGCGAAAGACGCGCCAAAGTGGGCAGCACGCGATAACGCCCGACTAGAAATTATCCCTGATGCGGGGCATGTCTCGAATCAAGATAATCCCACCTTTTTCAACCGCATCCTGCGCGAATTTCTTGACCGATTCGGGTCAAACGCATAACTCAATAGACATCATCAAAGGGCATACATGGCAGATAACACTCCCAACCCTGAACGCGAACGGCGGATTATGGAGGCGGCGGGCAAGCTGATCGCCCATTACGGCTACGACAAGACGACGGTCAGCGATATTGCGAAGGAAGCTGGAATTTCGAAGGGGGCGGTCTACCTCCACTACAAAAGCAAAGATGAGTTATTCGACGCGCTGATTATCCACGAAGGCATGAAGATGCTTGATGTGGTGATCCAGCGAGTAGAGGCGGACGCGGCGGCGGGGTCGATCTTCGCGCTGTACCAACACGCGATGGTCGCCACCTACAGCAGTCCGTTGGTGCTGGCACTGATGCGGCGCGATTCGCGGGTGCTGGGCGATATGGCACGGCGGATGCGGGACAAACCGTATTCGGTGGATAGCGACTTCATCCGGCACGAGTTGGTGACGCAGTTGCAAGCGGCGAATGTCATCCGGCGAGATTTAGACCCGAATGTGATTAGCTACGTGCTGGCGATCATCAAAAGCGGCTTCATCATGATCGGCGAGTTCGTCGCGTCCGACCATGCGCCGCCGTTGGACGAGGTCGGCAAAACCATCGGGCAAGTGCTGGAACGGGGGTTAGCACCAGAGGGGGGTGCAGATATTAA
>JAPUDW010000035.1 GCA_027492915.1 Bacteroidota bacterium
AAGGCTGACGATGACCTCACCGAAGAACAGCTTAAAGCAAATTTTCAACAAGATTTGCAAGAAGTAGCTGTCGGGGTTGGACTGCGGCCTATAGTTGGTGTCAGGGTAGGCAGGGGAGTAATTGTAGGTGTGCCATTCGGATTTGGTAAAGTGCTGACATCCCAAATTTTAATATCATTTTCAGCATTGATGGTTGCTATCTTTGTGCCCCCAACTCCCCACTTGACTTGATAAACAATTGAAGTATCTGAAAATGTAGATAAAAGAGTTGCGGTTGCAACATCCCAAACTCGAATTGTATTATCTTCGCTTCCACTTGCAAGTCGATTTCCATTCGTGTTCCAATCTATGTCAGTTACATTGTTTGTATGACCTTGAAGTTCAAAAATAATTTGGCTTGTTGCCGCGTCCATTATTTGAAATATTTCAGACTCCGTAGCAATAGCAATCATACCCCCGCTAGGTTGCCAAACCAGTGTATTTATGAAGCTTGACGAATAAGGAATCGTAGCCAGAAGCTCACCATCATAGGCTTGCCAACGGTTAACTTCATATTGTTTATCGACAACGTAATGTGTAGTCAAAAACTTAGAACCATCTGGACTCCATGATAAAGACGTAGCACCAATGAGTTTTGGTAACTTATAAATAAGTGAGGGAATGGAAGCATCAGATACATCCCATACTGAAACTTCAAGGTAGAAAAACGCCCTATCCGATGAAGTTAACATCGAATCTATTGCAATGACGGCGAGCTTATTGCCATCCGGGCTCCAAGCTAAATTAATCACAGAATCGTTAAATCCGTCGAGAGTTGCAATAGGATCTTCGTTTGTTACGTTCCACATCCGAACAGTTTTATCTTCGCTCGCACTTGCAAGTATGTTACCATCCGGACTCCAAGCCACTTTACGTACTGTTCCTGTGTGCCCTTGGAGATTGGTAAGTGGCTGTAAACTCGATGTATATAATCGAACATCATGATCTGCTGCGATTGCTAATGTTGCACCGTGAGGGGGTTGCCAAGCCAAATCCCAGACAACTTGGCTATCATCGTCTAACACCGCGATAGGCGTAGAAGCTTGTTGGGCTTCAGTTGATTTTATTGACAAAATAAAATTGCTACTCAATGATAAAATTACACCCACGAGGGTTATTAATCTTAGTCTAGAGATTTTAGACCATTGAGGTAAATGCAAGTTTATTTCCATGTTTTCCCCGTCAAACATATGAGATCTATTAAAGTTGATATCTAAAACCTATTGATCGCATGATACTACGTTAAACTGTATTGGTTCCCTCCCTGTTACTACGGGAGGGCTAGGCTGGGGTCACTTCCGCCACCCCAGCACACTATCCAGCGTCACGTTCGCCCCGCATATGACCACCGCCACGTTTGAACCCGCCTTCACCGGAATCTTCCCCTCGGTGATCGCCGCCAGCGTACACGAAGCCGCCGGTTCGACCAGCAGTTTTTCCTCATCCAGCAGCGTCAGCAAACTCCGTACCGCCGCATCGTCCGTCACTGTCACAACAGCTTTCGCATATTCATGAACATTCTCAAACTGTGATGGTTCCGTGCGTCGTGCGCCAAGGCTCATCGCAATCGACGTAATCGCAGGCAGCTCAACAATATGTCCGGCCTCTACACTCTGGTACATGCTGTCTGTACCGATAGTCTCTACCCCATAGACTTCAGTCGTTGGCGAAAATGCTTGTACCGCGCTAATCACGCCAGAAATCAACCCGCCGCCGCCAATCGACACGATCACCGCGTCTATGTGCGGCACTTGCGCCAGTAGCTCGGTGAACACCGTCCCTTGCCCCGCCATCACGTTCGAATTGTTGAATGGGTGGATATACGCTTTGCCTTCACTTGCCGCCAACTGCATCGCGTACTGGTTCGCCTCATCCCAACTATCCCCATGCAGCACCACCTCCGCACCCGTCGCCTCCAACGCCTTCACACGGTTTTCTGGTGTGCCTTTGCCCAGATACACCGCCGCCTTGATACCCACTTGCTTCGCCGCATAAATCACGCCTAAACCGTGGTTGCCCTGCGATGCCGTAATCACCCCCTTTTGCCGCTGCTCATCGGGCAGGGCAAGGATCGTGTTCAGCGCACCCCGCACCTTGAACGAATGCGTTGGCTGAAAAATATCAAGCTTCAGGTAAACATTCGCCCCCGTCATGCGGCTGTAATAGTCGGATCGTATTGTCGGCGTGGGTGCTAAATAGGGGCGTAACCGTTCCGCCGCTTGTTGGATGTCATTCGCACGAATAAGCATGGTTGTCCTTCCAAATTAAGTGTCACTACTAATCCATTCGTTTCATCATATTGCATTCTGCCTTTCGAAACGAAGTGCGTTTAAGTCCATTCGAAAAACAGGTAGAGGTTATTTGGTAAGTGATATTGCCTAATGCAAACAATTGCAGATGCGCATTTGTAGGGACGTAGCGAGCTGCATCCGCGTCACCAAACCACACTCATCACTTACTTTGCAACCACCACCGGAAAACAGTTGTGTTTCGGTTTCCATCAGGTTAGCTTTTTCCAACCTGCTTAGCCTTGCTTCTCCCTGAAGATTCGTACCACGCATGTCTTGAGTTGTGAATCTCGGTATTAATCTTGTCGAACTTGGCGACTTTGCTGTTCGCATTCTCGCTCACTGTAATGATGTTCTTAATCTTGCCTGTTATCACCTGTTTAACAGGCACTAAATACTTTTTTACTTCCTCTGCCTTTTTCTTGGCAATTTTTATTCACTTTCTCCGTGTCCTCTGTGTCTCTGTGGTGAATCGTCTTTGGTTTCCCCATCGTGTACAATTTGCTTATTACTTCCTAAAAAGGTTATTCCCATGACAACTGTACAATCAAAATATGATGTGGTCATAATTGGTGGTGGTCATAACGGCCTCGTTTCCGCTGCTTACCTCGCCAAAGCTGGCCTCTCCGTCCTCGTCCTCGAACGTCAGCCAACTGTAGGTGGTGCTGCCCAAACTGTTCAGGCCTTCAAAGGTGTAGATGCCAAACTTTCTCGCTATTCCTACCTGCTCAGCATGTTCCCTAAGCAAATTAGTGCTGACCTCGACCTCAACTTCGAAAGCCGCCGCCGTACCGTTGCCTCTTTCACCCCCACCGTCCGTAACGGTCAGCATATCGCCTTGCTCATCAGCAACATTGACGAAGGTGCAACCGTTGAATCCTTCCGCCAGCTTACCGGCAATAACAGTGAATATCTTGCCTATCAACGCTTCAATCGCATTATGGAAGCCTTCGCCAAAAAAGTATGGCCCACCGTCCTTAGCCCTCTGCAATCCCGTGCCGACATGCTGGCACAAATGACCACGCCTGATGAACAAGAAGCATGGAAAATGTTGGTCGATGAACCGCTTGGCATTGGCCTCGAAAATATCCTCCACGATGACCGTATCCGTGGTCTCGCCTTCACCAACGCCAAAATCGGTATCCTCACCCACCCACACGACCCCTCGCTTCTGCAAAACCGCACCTACCTCTATCACATCATCGGTCAAGGTACGGGTGAATGGCAGGTCGTCATTGGTGGTATGGGTGCAATTTCTATCGCTCTCGAACAAGCTGCCCTTAAAGCTGGTGTCCACATCCAAACGTCTGCCGCTGTTGAGCATGTTCACCTTGGGGCTGAAAGTTCGGTTGAATACACCGATGATGCTGGTACACACACTGTAGATGCTAGGTATGTTCTCTCGAACGTCGCCCCTAGCATCCTTAGTAAGATGCTGGTCGATAGTCAAATTCCCTCGCAGATTGACGAAGGTGCTGTCTTTAAGATCAATATGGTGCTCAAACGCCTACCCACGCTCAAAGCCAAAGGCTATAGCCCCGAACAAGCCTTTAACGGTACCTTCCACATGGACGAAGGCTACGATGCCATGAACGCCAGCTACCAGCAGGCCATGCAGGGACTCATTCCTGACCAGCCCCCCGGTGAAATGTACTGCCAGACCATGACTGACCCCTCTACACTGTCGCCCGAACTCCGTGCTGCCGGCTACCAGACGATCACCCTGTTTGGCCTCGATATGCGCGCCAAAATCTTCGAAGCTGACAATGCCGCTACCCGTCAAGAAGTGCTCAAACGCTATTTGTCTGCAATTAATGATTATCTCGAAGAACCACTTGAGGATTGTTTAGCTGTGGATGCTGACGGTCAGCCCTGCATCGAAGCCAAGTCCCCGCTTGACCTTGAAGCCGAACTTGGCCTACCGCAGGGCAACATCTTCCACAACAACCTCACATGGCCCTTCACTGATGAAGCTGCTGAGGTTGGTACTTGGGGTGTTGAAACCGCCTACCCGAACCTGTTTATCTGTGGTTCAGGTGCGGCTCGTGGTGGTTGTGTCAGCGGCATTCCCGGTCACAATGCCGCCATGAAAGTGCTGGAATGTGAAGGCAAACGTTAGGCCAACCGCAGCAGTCGGTCGAACACATGCTGCCGCCACAAGAAGCGCTGAATGAACGCCCACAGCGTCACCACGGCGACGATAATCACCCAGTCTCGCGCTTGGATTTCTGCTAACTCAAAAGTCGTTCGCAGACTGGGTACCAGCATGATAGCCACGTAGAGAAGGGCTAATAGGATCGCCATAATCGTGGGTCGCCAATCGCCGCTGTACTCATCACCACCCGTCCAAAACTGGGTTGGCGGCTCAACGAATACGATCAGCACCAGACCCGCTAACGTGGTCACGGATGTCAAAATCGTTCGTGCCATCGTCACTGCCTCTTGCTGCGCCGTATCAATAATCTCGGTGATGGTTTTCCCGCGCATCGTCTCCAGCGTCACCACTTGTTCATGGGTCAAACTTCGCACATTAAACACGTTGGTTCCGGCGCTGTTGGTGAATGCTGCCACGAAATAGATCACATAAATCGCTGTGCCGATGAACCCCAGCGATACGCCTGCCGGAAGCACAAACCGCATCACCTGCCGCAGTGATCGTTTGGGTGGCGCACCATGATGCGCCCATGCTGCCAGCGCCAATGTTGGGAAACCCACCGTGATAATTGACAATAACGATTGGTGAACTGGCGTAATAGGGAAGCCTAAGCCGATGATCGCAATTGATAAGATAATTAGCGACTGGTAAATAACACGCGCTAAGAATAACCGGATAATATCCAGCATCCCCATCACAATCCGCTGGCCTTCACTAAATGCTGATGGCAGTGCCGCGAATGAGTCGTTCATCAGGATGATGTCTGCTACACCGCGTGTCGCTTGGCTGCCACTTTGCATCGAAATGCCAATTTGCGCCCGCTTCAATGATAGGACATCATTCACGCCGTCACCGATCATCGCCACGTAATTCCCTGCCGCCCGCAGTGATCCCACCAAACGTTCTTTTTGCTGTGGGGTAATGCGCCCAAACACAGTTGCGTTTTCAGCCGCTTCTGCAAACTGGGCAGCCGTCATGGTTTCGAGTTCAAGGCCAGATATGACTTTAATGTCACCGGGTAATCCTGCCTGCCGTGCCAGTGCTGCCACTGTGTTCGGGTTGTCGCCGGAAATAATCTTGAGTTTGATTCCCGTATCCGCAAACGCTTTAAGGGTCACATCAGCTTCCGGTCGCAGCTCATCGCTAAACGCAATCGAACCCAATGGCTTCAGGTCGGATGGTAGTTGTGGATGGTCATCCGCATCATACAGCGGCGAAATGTCCGCGTGTTTTGCGAACAGCAGTACCCGTAGCCCTTCATCTTCCCACTGCTTGGACTTTTGGGCTAAATCCGTAGCCTCTTTCAAATAGGGATTGAGCATTTCCGGTGCGCCCAATACATACACACCTTTCAAGTCGGCTGCTTCAAAGGCGATTGCGCTCCATTTGCGGTCAGATGAAAACGGGACTTCTTCAACAGTCGTTTGCTTTTCACCTTGTAGGGCTTCATGTAGGGCTTCCGATGTGCGGTTGCCGGTGCTCGCGCTGGCAGCGTAGATGCTCAAAATGCGGCGGAACTCGTCATCACTGATTTCATAAGGTGCCGTTTCAACCAGATTAATATGGTTGGCGGTCAGCGTACCGGTTTTATCCAAACATAGCACGTTTACATTGCTCATCGACTCAACCGCGTTTGCATGTTGAATCAATGCCCCTTGACCCGCCATCCGTACAGCACCCATCCCGTAGGCAATGGTGGTCATGAAGAATAAGCCGTTCGGGATTAACCCCGCGATGACAGCCGCCATCCGCGCTGTTTCGGTAATTGCTTGGCTTCTGACCAGTGCCGCCAGCCCGAATAGTACCGCGATCAACATGGTCAAAACAACCAGCAGTTGAACGACAAATTCCACGTCTACTTGCAGCGGTGTCTTTTGGGCGCGATAAGCCCGTGCGCCTGCGGTGAGCTTGCTGGCAACGCTGTGTTCGCCCACCATCTGCGCTTCGTAATAAGCACTGCCGTTCACGCAAAAAGTGCCAGAGAATACCTTATCTCCTTTGCGTTTGGCGATTAAATCCGATTCGCCTGTGAGCAGTGACTCGTCTGCATCCATCCGGCCATCGCTTACGATCTGCCCATCGACCACGATCTGGTCACCCGCGTTCAGCAGCAAGATGTCGCCCACCACAATCTGGCTGGGATCAAGTGTGATGGATTTGCCCTCGCGCATCACCGTAGCTTTAGGGCGCGTGAGCAGCGCAATCTTATCCAGCGCCCGTTTCGCCCGTAATTCTTGGGCGATGCCAATAACCGTGTTCCAAAACGCAATACCGACCGAGGCAAACGCATCGCTATACAACCCCAGCAGCACCAGCACGCCACCGATGCCAAATAGCACGAGGTTGATGAAGGTAAATACGTTCGCTCGAATGATGTCTACGTACGTGCGGCTGCTTTGGAAGCTGACGTTGTTGCCTTGTCCCCGTTGGCGGCGTTCGACCACCTCGGTTTCAGAAAGGCCATTCAGTGGGGGCGATGAAATTGAAGAGGCCATCTGCATAAGCGAGTTCCCGACTGGTAATAAAGGTTCAGCTATTGTAACGGACATTTACCTTGTACGTTACGGTACTGCCAAAGGTTGCACAATACCGTGACAAATTGGTGCTAAGTTGTCTGCTCTAATGAGGGTGACGGTTGCCAGAGTATGGATTATACTGGGGCAAACCATTATACTTAGCGTCGCTAAATAAAATGGTAGTGTTATCGCTCACTACATAAATGATAGCAGGTAATTCATGCCGCTTTTTGTCATCTTCATTTTTGGTACGATTGTTTTCGGCGCAGGTGCTATGCTTGCCCCTGCATGGCCGAGCAGCCAACCGCGTATTGGCCTGATGGCAGCGCTGGTTCTTGGAATTGTGATGGGGGGCGCTGTTTTCTGGTCAATGCTCTTTGGCTGGGATACGCTCGTTATTGATTATCTACTCTTCGCCCTTATGACCAGCATCTTTCTCTTTGGCACACTGTCGTTTGGTCAAAAGCGTGCAGAGGCGCGGGGCGAAGTCTTAGCCGATGCCGATCAAGGTTGGCCCGGCCCGCAAGACCTCATCTTTTTTGGTATCGTCGGTCTTATCTTCCTTATTCCTGTGCTGCTGCTTCCCGTTCCGTTAGATACTGACGCACAGGGTTTCGGTTACTTAGGCTTGATGGCACGCATGGGGGGTGGTTTTCAAACTCTCTCACCGTGGCACCCCGAAATTAGCTATCTCTACTCCCCCGGTTTTTCGCTGTTGATTGCTTATCTCAGCAAGCAGTTAGGGCAGGGGATGCACAGTGTTCAAATCAGTGTAGGCGCAATTCTGGCGGTGCTGAACATTTGGCTGGCGTACGATATGGGTTCTGAACTGCGCGATAAACGTTTAGGCCGCGTGATGGCGGTTGTGATGCTGACAAGCATCGGCCTTTTGACTGCCTTCATGGATTCCCATTACACGACGCTGTTAGGCTTGGTCTTTGCTCAGGCATTCCTGATTATGGCGATACGTTTCCAACGGCAGTCGCATATTGCTGATGCCGTCGGTGCTGCGCTCATGCTCGGCGCGTTGGTTTTGGCGCACCCGGATACCACCATTATTGTCATGCTCGGCTACGTGCCGTGGCTGGTGACCATGTGGTTTGGCAAACCTCGTCCTACGCTGCGAACTTGGTTGGTACTCGCCATTGGCATACCGTTGTTGGCAGTTGCTGCCATTTCGCCGTGGTTAGCCAACATCAGCCATTTGCTTGGCAGTGATATTGCCTCTCCCTTCACCCGTGACCCTGAGTATTGGAAGGTTCTGGTTCTTTATCATGGTGTATGGGTGGTTCCAGTTGCCATTTTAGGCGCGGTCATTGGCTTGCGAGGGCGCAGTCAGGTTGCGATACTGGGGGTTGGTTGGTTGATCCTCATCCTAGAATTTTCCAGCTTGGGTATTCTCGAAAGTCTCATACCCGCCCTTATCGAACCTATCCTGCGCTACGACTATCCCTTTAGTATCGCGTGGCACGGCCCTATCATCCCCTACACCATTTTGGGCGGGGCAGGGTTGTTCTGGCTGTGGGAGCGTTATATCCAGCCGCGTCTTGGCACCTATACGAACCGCTTCTCATATATAGTGATGGGTGTTACAGCGGTCTTGCTGCTCGGTGTGCTGGCTTTTAGTCCACAGTTACTCGCCTTTAGCAAAGACCGTATTGGCTTCTTTGGCACTTTTTCCTCCGCTGCGGATGTCCGTGCGATGGAGTGGATCAAAGCCAATACGCCAGCCGATGCCCGTTTGCTTAACTTCCCCGGCGCACAGTTCGATAATTCGCACGAGAGTGATTGGGTTCCAGTTATTGCTGAACGGGATAGTGTTTACTATCGCTGGCAGCCGTTCTTTCGCGACAACGAAGCCAGTCTAGCGGAACAAGATCGCCTGCGTGCCTTCTGGGAAAACCCGTCTGACCCCGCTAACGAGGAACTTTTGCGGAGTGCCAATATCAGCTATGTTATCGTGCCGCAGTTGGTGACCAATCCTGCTAGTCTCGCTACCATGTACCGCTGGCGTGAACCTTTTACAGAACTGCTTCAGATGCAAACACCCGTCAATCAGGCTCCCTACTTAGAGCAGGTGTTTGAGAGTGACGGCGCGCAGGTCTATATGCTGAAGCCCTAACTGTTGGTATTGAGGGATTGGCTATATAATCGGGACATTACGCTCGATTAGCTTGAGAATGCGCTATGCCCGACGAACCGCACTTCACCGACGATAACGCGCCACAGACGCCGCCTCCACCCGAAGAAGGCGCTGAAATAACGGCGTCGGTAGCCTTCATGGAAAGTATGCGGCGTGCGGCTGCCAAAGCGGAGGCCGACCGTCCGCCGCGTCCGGTCAAAACAGCGCCCTTGCCAACCGCTGGTACGCAAGCTGCTGAAGCGACGGTTGCCCCCGTGCAAACCGTTATTAACCCGCGCCGTGATTATGACAATGCGATGGAAGCCCAGCGCGTTCAGCGGGTGAAGAAGCGCCAGTCACGCCGCCGCCGGCAAACCGTTGGTGTGTTCGGTGGCGTGTTCCGTTCGGTCATCGTTGTTCTCATTGCCGCTGCATTGATGGCGACTATTTTTACATGGTCAACCCCGACACAGTTCATTAGCGATGAAGTTAAGTCCAGCTTGAGCATCGCGCAGGCCACTGGCGCATCTACGACTGTGCCCACCATCATCCCCACACCCAATTGGCTGCGGCGGGTGGGTATTGTCTCCGGTCACCGTGGCCCGCAGGTACCGCCTGACCCCGGCGCGGTTTGCCCCGATGGACTTACCGAAGCCTCGATCAACTTCGCCGTTGCGCAGCAGGTCGTCCGCAACCTGCGTGACCGTGGCTACTCGGTCGATCTGCTTGATGAGTTTGACTCGCGCCTTGAAGGCTATCAAGCTGCCGCGCTGGTCTCCATCCACTCCAACACCTGCCAGAATTTTGGCGAGGTTGTATCCGGCTATCTCATCGCCCGTGCTGCCGCCCGCAGTGGCTTGGGGCAGGACGATAACCTTGTCGAATGTGTCGCTCGTTACTATGGTCAGGCCACCGCTTTAACGCGCCGTGCTGGCGTCACTATCGACATGACCGACTATCACACCTTTCGTGAAATTCATCCGCTCACACCGGCTTCCATCCTCGAATTGGGCTTCATGCTGGCTGACCGCGAAGTGCTAACCACCATGCAGGATGAAATGGCAAAAGGCATCACGGATGGCATATTGTGTTTCCTTGAACCGAATTCACAGGCACTACCGACCTTAGACGTTACAGCGACACCGACAGGGTAGAATCAATGACAAAACAATTAGTGATGTATTCCCGCACAACGGGCTGCCCGTTTATCTCTGTTGCCAAGCGTGTCTTGGATGATTACGCGATAGGCTATCAAGAAATCTTTATTGACAAAGATATGGATGCGCGACAGCGGGTTTTAGACTGGACAGGCTTTTTATCCGTCCCCACACTCGTCGCCGCCGAAGTAGGTGACGTGCTGCCCTATATCGAGCCGCCGCCGCTTCCCGCTGGCAGCAGCCCGCGTGGCATCAATCGTGGCGCGATGATTACCGAAGCCAGTGCCGACCAGTTAAAAGATTGGTTGGTTCAAAATGGTTTTTTGAATAATGCAGATCGGATTGAAGGATGAGCGTACATGAACTGGATGTTTACGTTGATGGTCTGAAAGTCCATTACTGGGAAGCAGGGAAGGGTAATTCCCGCACACTGCTGCTTATTCACGGCGGTATGGGTGATGCCAAACTACACTGGGAAGCGGTCTTACCCATTCTCGGCGAAAACTTTCATGTCCTCGCCCCCGATCTTCCCGGCTTTGGTGGTAGTCAATTGCTGCCTGTCATGCGTACCGATGTTCTGCTCCACTGGCTGAAATCCTTTATCGACCTGCATCAACTCGAACAAGTCGTTCCTATTGGCAACTCGTTCGGCGCGTTGGTTGCCCGCTTGTTTGCCGCTGCCAATCCGAAATATGTTCCGGCGGTCATCCTCATCAATGGCGGCGGTGTGCCGGATTTACCATCCTTTTTCAAATGGGTCGAGCGTATTCCTGTTGTCTCCAAACTCGTCTTTGCGCAGTTCGGCAAAATGGCGACTAATCCCGACTCGCTCAATCGCCTCATCCATATCAAGTCGATCCTTACCCCCACCTTTTATGCCGACTCCAAAACTGCTGCTCCCGCTTTCAGCCGCATGATGCAAATGATGGTCAGAAGTGGTGTTCCGTCGGAGCAAACGCCGCGCGTTCCCACCTTAGTTTTATGGGGTGTCGAGGACAGTTTCACCGCCCCCGGCGACCGCGATGCGATCAAAGCCAGCATCCCCGGCGCGACCGTGACCGAAATCGCCGATTGTGGTCACATGCCCCAGCTCGAAGCGCCCGATGTGTTCGCGTGGCAAATCTCCACCTTTCTCGACAAACTTTCCCGTCCCCCCACCGCTGCTAACGCTGGGCCGAAACTGCTGCGAAAACTGTCTGGATAAACCCCTTTGGTGCTGTTATAATGCCCGTGGAATTTATGGAGGGGTAGCCTAGTGGCCTAAGGCGCTCGCCTGGAACGCGGGTAAGGGTAACACCTTCGTGGGTTCAAATCCCACCTCCTCCGCTTTTTTTCTTCAACAAGTAACCCATGATGCAAAAACTCAGTAGTGTACGCCTGCCGTGGCCGACCGATTGGACGGCACTGTTTGGCGCGGAACGCCCGCTCATTCTTGAAATTGGCTTTGGCTATGGTGCGTTCTTGCAGCACCTCGCTCGTACCAATCCTGATGCGAATGTCATCGGGTTGGAAATTGCTAACCAATGCCTTGCAGCGGTTGAACGGGCTGTCGAGCGCAACAAGCTCACCAATGTCCGCATCATTCAGTCGATGGCCGAAACAGCGCTGCATCATCTCTTCACACCGGCCAGCCTCACTCAGGTGCATATCAACTTCCCTGACCCGTGGTTCAAAACCCGTCACAGCCACCGCCGTCTAATGCAGCGCGATACGCTCGATACCATCGTCAGCCGCCTCAAACTCGATGCTACGCTCTACTTGGCGACTGACATCATCGAATATGCCGAAATGAGTGCAGAGTTACTTGCCGCGACATCCGGCTTGGATAACCTGCTGCCAACCCCGTGGGCAAATGAGATTTCCGGTCGTGTTGTCACCAAATACGAAGGCCGCGCCCAGCGTGAAGGCCGTGCATGTTACTATTTTGCTTATCGCCGGAACGCGCAGCCCGCGCCCGCCGTACCTGTAAGTGTGGAGGGGGAAATGACCCACGTCGTCTTTAAGACACCCTTATCGCTGGATGATATGCTTGCCCGTTTCGAGAGTATCGAGCATCGCCTCGATAATGACATCATCATTAAATCGATACACGGCTATCGCGGTGATAACGTCGTGATGTTCGAAATGTTTACACACGAGCCGACCATCGATCAGCACTACGCCTTAGTCGTCTCACCCCGTGAAAACGACAACGAGTACACGCTAAAAGTCGGAACACTCGGCTACCCGCGCCACACCCCCGGCCTCCAAAAAGCGGTTGCTCTCATGGGTGATTGGCTCGTCCGTCTCAACCCTGATGCCGTCATCGTCCACCACAAACTCGGTGAATACTAACTACCTCCACGACAATATAACTATTGTAGGGGCGCAATGCATTGCGCCCTTTTGTTTATTTCCCATATCAACCCCATCCCTGTATTTGCTCCCTTCTCACCTATTACTATGAGGGCTATCGGCGGACTGAGCCTGCGAAGATAGCCGATGTGGGTTGGGGATGAGGGGGTTTCGCTCCCCAATCCGCATCTGAATATCCGGCTTTGGTCGCAGCGTAATCAACGGCAGTGGCTTGATCGTTTGCCCCTCCACCAATAACAATTGATACCGCTGCAAAATCGTTGCCAGCACCAACTGCGCTTCCATCATCGCGAATTGGTTGCCCACGCACACCCTCGGCCCACCGCCAAATGGGAAATAGGCATACTTCGGGATATTCGGCTCATTTATAGCCGAAAACCGCTCCGGCATAAACCGTTCTGGTTCTTCCCAGAAGCGCGGGTCGTGGTGCAGCACGTACATCACCGTCATAATAATGCTGCCTTTGGGGATCGTATACCCGCCCAGTTCGATATCCACCTGCGCCTCGCGGGAAGTCGTCCATGCCGGTGGATATAACCGCATCGACTCTTTAATCACCATTTCGAGGTACGGCAGCTTTGGCAAATCCCCCAGTGTCGGCAGTCGTCCATCTAGCGTATATCTAATTTCTTCCGCTAAGTGCCGTTCAATCTCAGGATGCTGCCCCAACAGGTAAAACGTCCATGCCAGCGCGTTTGCCGTGGTCTCATGCCCCGCGATAAACAGGGTCATCGCCTCATCGCGCACCTGCTTATTTGTCATCTGCCCACCGTCTTGCTCATCCACCGCCATCAGCAGCATCGACATCAAATCGCCCTTGTCCTCGCCCGATGCTCGCCGCTCATCAATAAATCGGCTAATTGTCTGCTCAATCACCCGCAGCGCTTCCTTCCGTTTACGGTTGGTTGCCGTCGGCAGCTTGTCTAGCAGTTGCAACGGGCGTGAAACGCGGTCAGCCGTCGCCTCGATACCCACACTAATCGCCGCGCCGATACTGTCTGCATCGTCATACACATCCGTATCAAACAGCGTCTTGCCCACAATCCGCATCGTCAGGTGCATCATCTCGTTGAGGATGCCTACTTGTTCGCCAGTTTCCCAACCCTTTAGCATATCATCCGTATAACCGACCATCGTGTCGGCATACGCCGCAATCCGCTTGTGGTGGAATGCCGGTTGCACCAACCGCCGCTGACGTTTATGCAGTTCGCCATCACTCGTCAGCAACCCTTGCCCGATAGAATCTTGTGCCGCCCTTTTAAGCGCGGGTGTTTTCTGAAACTGCTCTGGATGCTTGACCAACACATATTGCACATACTCAGGGTTATTCAATTGGTAGATGCGGCGTGGCCCGATGCGGAAGTGAACCACGTCACCATACAAGTCACGGTTGCGTGTGAGGAAGTTCAAACGGTCATTTTGCAGCTCACGTAAATTACCGAGGAAGGGCAGTCCTTTTGGGCCGGGCGGCAGCTTGTGGATCGTGGTCATCTTGTGCGCCATCTTTCGCAATTATAGACGTGGTGTATAGAATTAGAGTATGCCAAAACTCACCGAGCGTCAATAAATGAACTCCATAAAAATGTAAACCTATTACTAACCATTCCCCAACCCATTTAACAATTATTTTCCCTCAAAATCGTTGGTGAACTCGTCGCTTAAGAGTTACCATTTGGTCACCCTAAAGCAAAACATTTGTGCTAAGCTGTGTTTGTCGTTATCTCATGGTAGTTTTGCACTAAACGGTGGATTGGGTTTTGTCGCCCAAAATATTCATCTTTTCTCCCCTCCCTGTGTTTTGGCTATCGGCGGAATGAGCTTGCGAGGGTAGCCGATGTGGCTACGAGCGTCTCTAGCGAGTGGGGGGTGGGGTCGAATTTGCCTCCACCACTTAATGCAGTCTTATCTATCGCATTCCATCTCGGAGGCTTTGTGTTAAATCCTTCTGTGCATTCCTTGGCGCTCTGTGCGAATGCTCCTGTGGATGGCGACTTGGCGGTTCAATTCTTCTCTCCCTTTGCTTTCTCTGTGTTCTCTGTGCCTCTGTGGTTAATTCTTGCTTTTGCATTCTCGGCAGATCGCTCCCTCATTGCCGCCATGCAAATGCACAAATTGCACGGCGGTGGTTTGCTCCCGTGTTTCCGCCGTTTTGTGCCATTTCAGCGCCATGCTCCCTCACTCCCGCCGACACAAAATGTCAATTCGGCGGATCACTCCCTCACTCCCGTCCGCAATTTCGGCAGGAAATCTGCAAATTGTGCAATTCCTGCAACTCTTATAACTTTCTTGTATTTTCATAGAACAACTCTCTGTGTTTCTCCTCTGTGCCTCTGTGGTAAAATCCTCTCTGTTTTCCTTGGCGTGCTTGGCGACTTGGCGGTTCAAACTTGTATTTGCTTTTGACTGGAGACTGATAGCTGGCGATTAACGACTTATCTCCTCCAGCATTGCCCTGCCAACACCGTCATCGGGTTTCGGTTCGCCGCAGCCTGTTCCGCCCGCCGTGCCAACCGCAGCCGTGCCTGCTCGTGGATTTCCTTGACATGCACAACTTTTTCCTCAACGGCTATTGCTAACCACTTCGCCCCTACTTCAGCCGTGGCTAAACTTCCGCTCCCGTATGCCCCCGTCAACGTATCGTCCTCCCACGTTGCGGACATAATCAATGCCCCGCCCTCAATCCAGTCCATGTAGTAATTCGGTGTCGAGATGAAATCCGGCTCATCCACCACCCGTTCCATCTTACAGAGTTCCGGTCGCAGGTGCAGCAGGTACGCAGTTTCGAGTTCGCAAGCATGTCCCATCCCCCCAATCGCCGACTTCCGGTACTTGTCCAACGCCGGTGCGCCCAGATGCCCTGATGTATGTAGCCATGCCGTCGTCGCGAAAATCGGATGGTGCTTATCGCCCGCGTACTTCACCACATTATGCAGGAATGAACTGTTACCCCCGTGTCCGCTCATCAGGTAAAAACGGTCGGCTCCCCGCGCTACCAACCCGTCAATCACCTCCAACAAGAAATCCTCGAACACCCGCCCGCCCATATTCAACGTCCCCGCGAACGAAGGCCGGTACATGCTCACCCCATACGGCAGCGCTGGTAACATCTCAGCTTCATCTGGTATCGTCGCCACCGCCTGCTCGGCTATCGTCCCAATAATGACGGTATCCGTATTTAACGGTAAATGGTATCCGTGCTGCTCGGTATGCCCGCATGGTATCAGAATCACGCGCTTCTGGTTGGCAGTAAGCGCCTGTGGGTCAGTCGTCGTATCCCGTGTCAGCACGATCTGTTGCACATACTCGCTGCCCAGCGCTTCTACCCCCGCATGAACTATGTAGAGTTCGCTGAAACCCTGCTCACGCAGCCCACTGTAAATTCCTGTAACCACCCGCTGTAACATCCCCTCACTTACGGGCGCAACACTTCCTTGCCATCCGTAGGGTAGGGCAGGTAGCAGGCAAATACGTTCCGTGTTGATGTGTCTCGCCGCTTGTTCAAGGTTGTATCCTTCACCAATGAGTAAAACAAACGGGATATCTCGTGGTAAATCCACTACTTCAGGCCATGTCAGTTCTTCATACCGAATAATCGCTACCATCTCTACCTCCCAAAATAATTCATAGTTTCATCGTAGGGAATGATCTTAGATCGTTCCGGTACGTGTTGTTTCAATGGTTTGCAGCGCAGTGTCTTTAAACTCATGAAATAGAATGATTGATGATTGCTTTGGTGTATACTATCAAGCACTTGAATAGAACATTTTAAGAGATATTGTTGTTATGTCTAAAAGACCGGATCGTCGCGGCCCTCGCACCCGCCGCCTTTTGCGTGATGCGCTCATCGCTCTCATCCTCGAAAAAGGGTACGATTCTGTGACGGTGCAGGATATAACCGATCGTGCAAACTTGGGGCGTGCGACTTTCTACCTACACTTCAAAAACGGTAAAGATCAACTGCTCATGAACAGCCTGCGCGAGATGTTTGATGATCTCAAGTCACGGATTGCGCCACCCTCGCCGGATATTCCGGTTGGGGACATGGCGATGCGTATCATCCCGTTTCAGCACGCCTTCGAAAACCGCGATCTTTACCGCGTCACCCTTTTAAGTCAACAAGGAACAGCCGCCATCGTCAATGGTATTCGTGATTATTTAGCGGGTAGTATGCGCGAACGCATAGATGTCATTGTTGCTGACCGCCAGCCGCTTGTTCCACTGGACATACTGGCTAATTATCTGGCAGGTGCCATGATTTCCCTCATCAGTTGGTGGCTGCGGCAGGATACCAACTATACGGCTGAGCAAATGGCGGATATGTTTCGTCAGCTTTCCATGCCCACTATCGCGAGTGTTTTAGGGATTGGCACCCATGCCAACTAGCGTTCAATCGGCTTTTGCTCGTCATTGCCCCAATCTTTCCACGAGCCGTCATAAACTGCGCCGTTTTCGAAGCCAGCGACCCGCAGCGCCAGCAGCCCAAAACTTGCCGAGACACCACCGTTGCAGTAGACGATCACTTCCGGCGTGTTGGCATCAATCCCAAGCGCACCGAGCTTCACCTTAAGTTGTTCTGGTGCCAACAGGGTTCCATCGGCATTCAATAATCCCCCGCGCGGTTGGTTAACTGCTCCCGGAATATGCCCGGTGCGTTTTGCCCGTGCATACTCACCCCTGTATTCTTCTGGTGTTCTCACATCCATTAGCTTGGTTGTGCTTCCAAGAGATGCTTCCACCTCGGTTGAAGTCCGGTAGATCGCAGCATCTGGCTTGGCGATAAATGGTTTGGGTGCCGGTTGGGGAACTTCAGCCGCGATTGGGCGCTTCTCCGCAATCCACTTGTTCCAACCACCATCCAGCACTGCTACCTTGTTGTGTCCATAATAGTTGAGCGACCACCACAACCGAGCCGCAAACATACCGCCAGCATCATCGTAGGCCACCACGAAGGTGTTCTCATCAATACCTGCTTCGCTCATCACGGCGCTGTAGCGTTCTGGCTTCGCGATTTGGGCATGGCGGGGATCAGCCGGATCGGTAATTTGCTCAACCCAATCAATGAATAGCGCGCCGGGGATATGGGCGACATCATAATCAGCTTTATGGTTGAAGTAATGTGGGGTGGGTTTATCCGCTGGCAGCACATGCCCACGAATATCAATGATCCGCAAATTGTCATCGTTCAAATGCGCTGCTAACCAATCGGTCGATACCAATAGATTTTGGGTCATGGTTATAAGATGCCTATTATGAGGTTGTTGGAAGTGGAATTCAGTGTCGTTACGGCGTTACGGGCCAGTTGAAACGGCACTCGTCATTACCGCCGCGTGCAACGGTGTTGCAGCGTACGATAACATTTCCATTGTAACGCACTTCAAATGACTTCGTCACCGTACCATCTTCGCTGTCCTGTCGCCAGAAAAAGCGTAATGGGTTAGTGAGTTGCTCCAGCTTCGGGGTTGTGGTTCCGCACACGGCTGGCGCTCTAGTCTGGTCGCCCTGTAGCACAATACGGAAACACTTTTGCGTGTCAATTCGGTCGCCCGGTACTCGGTCTCCGCTGTAGTCATCGTTTGTCGCCGGTACGCCGCGCACGAAATCCAGGCGCTGCACATTGATTTCGGCATCGGTTGCATTATGAAACGTGAAGCTCGAATCATTGTAGTAAAGCGTTACGGGCTGCCCTTCAACTATCGCATTCTGGTTGGAAAGCACGACAAATGCAACCAGCGCAATGATAATCACCAACACCACCGCGCCTAGCGCGTATTTATTGTTTCCGCTGGTTTGTTTAGGCTTTTTTATGGCTTCACGCACCGTTGCCGTGTTACCCCCACCAACACCCGCTGCGGCCATCGCCGGGCGAATAGGCATCGTGGTTTCGGGCGGTAAATCGAGCGTGTCGATGCCGTAACCATTTTGTATCGTCGTCATGAATTCGACGGCGGTACGGTGTCGATTTTCTGGCTCTTTATCCAATGCCTTCAATATTTCGTTTTCGACCGCTATGGGAATCTTTGGGTTCTTGCTGCGGGGCGGTGGTGGTGGGTCGCTGATGTGGCTGAGTGCGATCTCCATCGGCGTATCGCCCGTAAATGGCGGTTCGCCCGTGAGCAGCTCATAAAGCACCACTGCTAACGAGTAAATATCACTTTGCGCCATCGCTTTGTGCGAGGCTGTTGCTTGCTCCGGCGCGATATAGCGCGGCGTTCCAAAAGCTGTGCCGAGCGTCGTTTGCGTCGATGACTGCATCACTAAGCCGAAGTCCGTTAAAATCGCCGTGTCATCGTCTGTTAGCAGGATATTTGAGGGTTTTACGTCGCGGTGGATAACACCGTTCGCGTGGGCATAATCTAGAGCCGAGGCGACCTGCATCAAAATACGGACGACTCGCTTGACTTCCATCGACTGCCCATCACCCTTCAAGCGCTTAAATTCTTGCGCGAGGTCACGGCCTTTGATGAGCTTCATTGCTAAGAAGTACAGCCCTTCAAGTTCGCCGTACTGGTAAATGGTGATAATGTTAGGGTGTTCGAGCTTCGCGAGTTCTCGTGCTTCACGTTGGAAGCGTTTGGTCAGGGTATCGTCATCATTCGCATCATCGTGCGCCAGCACTTTGATCGCGGCTGGCCTGCCGAGCCGTGTGTCCTCACCCCGATAGATTCGTGCCATGCCACCCGTTGCCATCAATGCATCGAGCCGATAGTCACCCACGAGGCGACCAATCAGTGCATCTTTTTCTCGACCCGGCGAACGGATTTGTTTGTTCACAGCCTTATCCTTTTCTCTGGCAGCGTTTGCCACCTCATCCTATTATATGCGCATACAGGGTGAGACAGCTTTAAGAGTTGTGCAATCGTAGGCTTATAAACAGAAAAGCGGCTGGGGTTCAGCCAACCGCTTTCGAGCAAAACGTATCAGGGTTATTGTTTTCCTTCACCGTCTAGGTTCGGTAGCACGCCTAATTCAATTGCTTCGTCAAAGGAAATCTCTTTTCGCCCGCTGCCGGTATTGACCATTTCTGCCAATCGGTCGAGGTCGAAAATGTCCTCAGCGTTGTTCGCATCAAAACTGCCAAGCTGGTCAAATAACCCCATATCAAAGTTCTGGATGGGGTCTAGTTTGACATGTTCGGGTTCGGGTACCTGCACTTCGGGCTTAACTGCCAGTTCAAGTTCAACTTTTTGGACTTCATTGGTCGCGGCTTTGCGCTTGCTAACAGGCGCGGGTGCGGCAGGCTTTCCTACTTCCGGCTGTTGGATAACGAAGGCTGAAGCACCCAGCAGTGCGATCAAGTCTTGCGCTGCACGGCGACCGTAACGGGTGATACTACCAAATTGGCGGCTGCCTGCCTGCCCATCATAAACCACGCACATAAAGTGGTGTAAACCAACCGACAGCACAAATACGTCTTTGTCGTCACCATCATAGAAATGAAGCGTTTGTGCCTGTCCACCGACCAACTGTGACATTTCAATAGTCGTCATCACCGTCGGAATCAGCGCTTTGGTGAGGAGTTCACGGTTCAGGTAACCCGGTGCGCCATCCTCCAGCAAAACCTCACCATTGCGTGCCGAAAGAATGATTGCCATCGCGCCCACATCAACCAGCATTTGCTTGATGATCGTGCGTGCATTTTGAATGTTGAGCGGTGGAGGTGGGCCGTGGTTAATAATCGAGGATTCGGCTGTTGGAACCGCTTTTGCGGCCTCAACAATATTTTCATTTTTCAAACCTGCCATAAAGACGCGCAGCAGTTGGTGAACATCAACCGGACGACGGAGATAAACAAACGGCTGTTCACCTTCTGTTTCCTCATCAACGGTTTCAGGGTCATCTTCAGTCGCCAGAATCAGAACACCCATTTGAGGGGCAAATTGTTTGACTTCCAGCGCCAGTATCAAACCCGGCATTTCATCATCGAGTTCCCAACTGGAAACCAGCAAATTGGCGCCGCCACGATGAAGTTCTTCGAGTGCATCTGCACCCGTTGGCGCATCAATCTGAATGATCGAAATGCCAAGCAGGTCAGTCGCACTGCGGATAATGCGCGAAATATTTTGTGTAGGATCTACGGTAATGACACGCGGCAGAGAGGGCATAGTTATGGGCGAAAGGGCCAAACGAAATTGTTGACAACCCTACAAGTCGCCACCACTCCTTTCCGAATTTACTGCAATCTCAATTATACTGCACTTCAGTATATCGGATAGGTACGTAAACGCGATGTTCAATTAAGATTTGACTGGTACTTTTGTCCCCTTTTATACAGGGAAAGCCCATCGCTGCCGCATGAGTTCCATGTTATGCACACTCAGGCCGCCATAATAGTTGGATTGCGGTAGACAGTTACGAACACCTTTTGCCCGTGCTTCATAATAGGTTGTCTCCTGCGTAATAAAACGCATTAGCTCGTTCCATACACGGGTAAATAGGGGTGGGTGAATTGGGGATATTGGCGTGAATGTGGAATTTGGAAATGGCTCGGACACACTGGCTTTAAGCCGGATTTGTTCCCATGCAGCCTGCTTTGAATGTTTGCTCAAGGTAATTTCAACCTCAAGCGAGTCTCGCATCCAATTGTCGAATTGTTTATCGCGCGTATCCATGTGCAACCTCACCGGTTAAGTGTATTGTTTGGAGTTGGTGACGGAGGTTTTCACGGGCGTAATGTAAACGACTTTTGACGGTACCCAACGGGCAATCTAGTATCTCGGCGATCTCTTCTAGACTCAGGCCGCTTAGATAATGGAGTGCGATCACGACTCGCTGGTTAAGGTTGAGCTGACCGATTGCCTCGCGTACCTGTCGTTGGGTTTCGCTATGTTCGGCAAGGTGGTCGGGCGAAAGCCAGTTAGGACTCATGAGGCGGTCAACCATTCCATCTAAGGATATTGTACGCTTCTTTTGGCGTGTGACCCATGTATAACTTAAATTAACGGTCACTCGATACAGCCACGGTATCAATGGAAGGCTGGTATCAATGCGGCTCGCATAACGGTGTATTTTCAAAAAGCATTCTTGGGCGATGTCTTCTGCGGCAGCGTTGTCCTGTGTAATGACAATCGCAGACCGGTAGACTTGTGAGTAATAACGGTCGAATAATTTGCCAAGCGAGTCTAAATCATTTTCGCGAACTCGTTCAATTAGATGAGCATCACTGAGTTCGCTGTCAAAATCGGGCATATAAAAGTACCCCCGGTTCATTATCAGAATGTCTACCCATCAGTAGACCTGTTGTGTTGATAGATCTATTTTTACCACGAACGAAAGTTAAAGGTTCAAAATACTCATAAAAGTTTGTTAACATATTTATTTTCGATATTTTCATCGTCGCTCTCGTACCGTACAGGTGAAAATCAGTGGGGCAATCGTTGAGCAGGTGTGTAGAAAAGCTGTTACGATGAACGTGTTTTAGAAAGGACATCTATGAAAATGCGTTTTGCTTTTACACCACTGCGGCTGCTGGTTCTGGCAGCATGGGGCATTTTCGCGATTATTTTGACGACCCAATCTGACCGTGTGCCTCTGGTGCATTTAATGACGCGCACCATTGGCAGTACCGAAGTCGGTGATGCACTCGGACACGCTGGTTTATTTGGTGTGCTGACTTTTGCTTTGTACATGGTGATGGCGCGTAAGCTCAAACGAGAATGGGCGCTGCCGCTAGCGATGGGCATTGCGCTCATCTTAGGATTGGTTACCGAAGTCGCCCAGATTGGCGTAACAAACCGTGTAGCCTCGGTCAGTGATTTACTAGCAAATGCCTTGGGTGTCTTTGTGGTCGGTTTTGCTATGACCTACCTCTCGATCCTTCGGTCACGTCAGCCGCTTTAGGGTTATTTGCAGTGCCAATGTTCAGCCGTATCACACAATTATCACGCCGTCGCAAAATTCTGTTTGTGCTCGTCATCTTACTGGTGATCGGCGGAGCGGCTTTTTACGGTTGGCTGTTTACCGATCTGCCATCAATAGATCGTTTGCAATCCGGTTTGGCATTACCCTCAACCCGTATTTATGACCGTAACGGCCAGCTTCTTTATGAAATACTGCCGCCAGAGGGTGGACGCAATACCGCGTTGGCACTTAGCGATATTCCAGATCACTGCGTTAAGGCTGTGATCGCCACTGAGGACGCGAACTTTTACAGCCACCCCGGCGTCGATGTCGTTGGAATTGTGCGGGCGCTGTGGATTAACCTGCGCGGCGGTGAGGTCATTGCTGGAGGCAGTACGATCACGCAGCAGGTCGTGCGTAACTTGTTGTTTGATCCTGAACAGCGGGCGGAACGCAGCCTACGCCGTAAGCTGCGTGAGAGTATTCTTGCCCTCCAACTACAAGCGACTTACACCAAAGATGATGTACTGGCCTTATACCTGAACCAGAGCTATTTTGGTAATTTGGCCTATGGGATCGAGGCGGCAGCACGGGCATACTTTGGCAAACCTGCGCAAGAATTATCGCTGGGCGAATGTACTTTGTTGGCTGGCTTGGTTCAAGCACCAGCGACTTATGACCCGCTTACGAACTTACAAGCGGCAGAAGATCGACGCGATTCGGTCTTGGAGTTAATGGTTAATAACCAGTATCTCACAGCCGAAGCAGCGGCAGTCGCCAAGCAGGACACTCTACAATTTGCATCCAGCCCATTTCCGATCAAAGCGCCGCATTTTGTGATGGCAGTATGGACGCAGCTCCAGCGCGATTACCCTGATAAGCTGTATTCGGGTGGACTCGACGTGACGACCACGGTTGACCTGAATTGGCAGACGAATGCCGCAGCGGTTGTGCGTCAGCAGTTAAACGCCCTCAATAACCCGATTGTGGCGGGAAAAGCGCCTGCCAACGCACGAAACGCGGCGTTGGTGGCGATTGACCCTTTTAACGGCCAAGTCTTAACCATGCTGGGCAGTCCCGATTACTTTGACGAGTCGATTGATGGGGCAGTCAACGCGGCACTGGCACTGCGGCAGCCGGGGAGTGCGCTTAAACCATTTACCTATGCGGCGGCCTTTGACCCATCCAAGCCGGAGCCGTGGACGGCAGCAACCATGCTGCTCGATATTAAGACGCCGTTTATTACCCGTAAGCTGCAAAGTTATTCCCCTGCCAATTTTGGCTTGGTCGAGCATGGACCAGCGCTGGCACGGGAAGCGTTAGCATCGTCGTTCAATATTCCAGCGGTTGTAACGTTGGAACATATCGGTATCGCTACACTGGTCGAGCTGCTCAAGAAGGCTGGCGTGGAAACACTCGCGCAGAATACTAATCTTGATTTAGCGATTACGCTTGGTGGTGGTGAGGTGCGGCTGCTGGACTTAGTGCAGGCGTATAGCATTTTCCCCAATGGCGGGAATCGTGTGCAGCCTGCCTTTATCCTGAAAGTGGCTGACCATGATGGAAACGTGCTTTATCAGTGGCAGCCGCCAGCGACCACGCCTGTACTTGACCCGCGTGTTTCTTATATCATCACCGATATTTTGAGCGATAACGGCGCACGTATTCCCGGCTTTGGAACCAATAGCGCCTTGAATATCGGGCGTCCGGCTGCTGCAAAGACCGGTACAACCACCGATTTCCGTGATAACTGGATTGTGGGTTATACACCTAATCTGGTGGTCGGGGTTTGGGTGGGAAATGCGGATAACACGCCGATGGTTAATGTAACCGGCGTGACGGGGGCAGCGCCGATCTGGAATGCGTTTATTCGCGACGTGCTGATCGGGCAGCCGGAAGTGCCATTTAGTGTACCGGCTGGCATTGTGCATCATACGATTTGTGCAACAAGTGGATTGCTGCCTACTCCCGAATGCCCTCTGACGAAAGATGAAGTGTTTATAGACGGTACGGTTCCCACGCAGCCGGATAACCTATATCAGACTTTTGTGATTGACCGGCAAACGGGTTTCCTCGCGACTGACGAAACACCTCTTGACCGGCGGTTATCACAGGTTTATATGGTGCTGCCGCAAGAGGCGCGTGATTGGGCGCTGCGGCACGGCATCCGGCCACCACCGCAGGGTGCGCCGGTGCAGATTACTGACCGCAACCAGGGGCTGCGCTTACTTGCGCCCGACCCCTACACGATATTTCAACTTAGCCCTTTAACGCCGCCCGAAACCCAGCGTTTGCGCCTAACCGTAGCAGCGCCGCCGGGTACCGAAAGCGTGACTTACCAGATGGATGGTGATGTGATCGGGGAAGTGAATGCCGCGCCGTGGACTGTTTGGTGGCAGCTTGCGCTGGGTGATCATGAACTGATCGCGACCGCAGAATTGAGTGATGGCACCCTTCAAACCAGCGCAGTGATTCCCTTTGTGGTGACGGATTATGTGCAACCTTAATGGATTTTGAGAATAGTTCGCCACCATTATTCCCCACTGCTCTATGTCTTGACACCACCCCGCCAGTCCGCTATTTTTGAGATGAATGCAGTTTGACAGGATGGACTATGCAAATCAAACGGGATTATTCTCAGCCATTTTTTAGCACACGGCGACGCAGCCGCGTGACAGGGCGGTTCCTGTTTTTCTACGGATTACTTATCGGCGCGTTTCTCGTTTTCGTGAGTTCACAGTTTGGCCGCCTGCAAATGGTGGCACTCGGAGCCATCGGTTTAGCGCCGACACCGACTGCTTTTGCCAGCACATGGGCGATGCAAGGGTATGACTTTTTCTTGCAGGGGAAAATGGAAGAAGCAGCGACGGCTTATGCACAGGCCGTTAGCCAGGAACCAAATAACATCAATTACCTTTATGAGTACGGTCGCACGCTGATCGAACTCAACCGTACTGCGAACCCACTCCAGAACAGGCCGCAGTCGGATGTCGAGTTGGCTTCCGAATTGGGCGACCGCGCGATGGATGCTGCTCCGCAGGATGTACGCGCGTATACGCTGAAAGCCAGCGCGCTGGTTATGTTAGGAGACTCTCAATCTGCTATTCCAGTTGCTCTACAAGGTTATGAGCTAAACAGTGGGTTTGCCTCGCTGCTGGCGGCGCTGGCGCGGGCGTACACGGATATTGGGCGTTACCAGCAGGGTTTGGATTATGGCTTGGCAGCGGTGGAGGCTGACCCGAAGAATGTCGATGCTCACCGTGGGTATGCGATTGCGCTTATTTGGGTCGGGCGGCGTGACGAAGCCATTCGTGAATTGGAAGATGCGATTAACATCAACCCGAATTTGGCCGCACCTTATTTCGAATTGGCAGGGCAGTATAAGGGTGCAAACCGGATCGAAGATGCCATCGCCGCTTATGAAAAGGTGATGTCTATTCAGCCGCGTAACCCTAAGGGGCTGCTGCGGTTATGTGAAACCTATACGCAGGTCGGACAGAACGAGCAGGCTGAAGGTTACTGCGATGATGCGATCCAGATTGACGAAAGCTATGCCGATGCTTATAAGGCGCGGGGTGGTGTACGTTTCCGTCGTCGTAATTACGAAGGCGCAATTGAGGATTTTAAAAAGTGTCAATCGAATAACTCGCAAGCGATTGAGTGCTTTTACCAACAGGGTTTAGCGTATTATTATATCGGTGGGCCGACCAACTGTGACTTTGCATGGGATTTGCTCAATCGATCTTTAGAATTGCAGCCTGACCCAAGCATCATTGATATTATTCAAACGGGTTTGCAACTGGTGACGCAGAACTGTGTGAAGTACACCAATCAAGCCCTGCCGACGTTGACGGTTCCAACGGTAGTACCCACGCTTATCGGAAGTGGCTAGATGTACCTAAAAACCCCGAAACGATATTCGAAAAGCAAGCAGCGGCGCAGCCCGCTGTCTTTGCGTTGGTTATGGTTATGGATTTTGACACCAGCGGTGGTGTTTGCAGGGATGCAGATTTATCAGCGCCGCGCCGAGTTTGCACCACCGGTAGAGCAGGCGATCACGAACGTCATCCAGAGTGTGCAAAGCGGTGTTTCGACGGTGGTGGCACCGACCGCTACGGCGACCGAAAACCCGACAGCGAAACTGAACCTTGCCGAGAATGATTGGCGAGAAGGACGTATCGAGTCGGCGGTGAATAGTTATCTGGTAATTGCAAACGCCCTGCCGAACGATGTTACAGTGCATAACCGGTTAGCGTTTGGCTTGATTATGCAAGGACGAGATGATGAGGCTTTGGACGCAGCCGAGAGCGCAGTGACGGCTGACCCATTTTCGGCGGATGCATGGGCGATTCGGGCGCTGGCGCTTGACCGTAATGAGCGCGCAGGTGAGGCGATTGCAAGCTCTTTACGGGCACTTGAACTTGATGCCAATAGCGCACGGGCATTAGCCTTTCTGTCGTTGGCCTACTATACCGAAGGCGAATATCCACTGGCACTCAGCACAAGCGAACGGGCGCTTCAAGTTGATCCCAGCAGTTATGAGGCGCTGAATGTACGCGGCGTGATTGCCCAAAGTTATGAATTCGACCGTGACTCGGCGCGTGATTACTACCAACAGGCGTATGATATTGCGCCGCGTGTGCCTTATGTGGCGGTTGATCTGGCGAACATGCTTTATACGTTGGGCGTGAACAGCGGCGACGAAGCTACGATGAACCGGAATATGGAAGATGCCATCTCGATTTTGAGCGACGTGATCGAGGTGAACCCGAATAACGGTTTGGCGTTGTTCGCGCTGGGGACGCTGTACTTCCGTGGTCAAGGTAACTTTTCGCAGGCAGCGGAGATGCTGAGCCGGTGCGTGGATGCGAACCCCAGCAGCATTGATTGTAATGCGTACTTAGGGCGCGTGCAGAGCAGCATGGATAATAATCAGGGTGCGATTGAGCATTTACAGAAGGCGGTTGACCTCGGTTCACAGTTTGCTTATTATCACTTCTGGTTGGGGCGGTCACAAAAGTCATTGGGGCTTTGCAGCCAAGCTCTGCCGAACCTACGAAAAGGGCGTGAACTCGCTGTGGCGGACGACATCACTGATGTGGTGGGGGCGGCTGATGAACTGATTCGTGAGTGTGAAAGCTCGCTGGGTATTATCAGCGCAACGGCAACACCGGTTGCAGAAGTGACTGCTGAGGCGACGCCGGAGTAGCTGCTGGTCAATTGAGATTATCAAGAAGGCGTGAAAGCGCCTTTTTTGATTCGGTTATTGGGATGAAATACTAGTACGCTATACGAGTTGCATATTTTGCACATTTTGCAGATTTCCTGCCGAAATGGCGGCCAGGAGTGAGGGAGCAATCTGCCGAATTGACATTTTGTGTCGGCGGAAGTGAGGGAGCGCGGCGCTGAAATGGCGCAAATCGGCGGCTGTACGGGAGCAAACCACCGCCCCATAAGGGGACTATAAGGGTTGTCCGCAAATCAACAGATTAAGGT
>JAPUDW010000036.1 GCA_027492915.1 Bacteroidota bacterium
GTCACGTCACTCGTAGGGTCGTTTCAAGTGTGGGACAGTGTCGCGGTTGCTTCATATCCATCTGGAGGCCCCTGTGGAGCCAGCCGCGTCATTTTCTGGTACATCACCAATCTTGCCTTCACCCGCTTCGATATGGGCTACGCTGCGACGGTTGCAGTCGCACTTTTTATCATCATCCTAGCGGTTGCCATGTTCCAAATGTGGTATTTCCGTGCTGATAAATCAGACCTCGGATAAGAGAAAATTTTATGAGTAGCTTTCAATTATTTACATCTGTACAAAACATTGCACCCAGCCGAATGTCACGCTTTTCTCTGGGCAAGGGGCTTGCATGGGGGTTTCTCACCCTATGGATACTGACGACGCTGTTACCAGTTTACTGGATTGCGCGCATGGCTTTTTCCACCCAGAAACTGCTGCTGGCGGAACCTACAAGCCTGCTTCCTGTCGGGTTTACATTCGATGCCTTCAAACGCGTGCTGGGTATGCTACCTGTTCAGACGGTGCTTGATCAGGGTGGTTCTCCGAAGGTTATGCACTTTGGACAGTATCTCCTAACTACCCTGCTAGTTACGCTCCTAATCACAGTTGGCTCGACGCTCTTCAATTCGATGGCTGCCTATGCCTTTGGACGTTTACACTTTCCCGGGCGAAATAAGGTTTTTTATGCGTACCTGGTCGTCCAAATTATTCCATCCGTGCTGGGACTCATTCCCAACTTCATGTTGATTCAAAGTCTCGGCTGGATTGGAACCATCCAAGGGATTGTCGCCCCTTCGATTATGGGTAGCGCTTTCGGTGTGTTCTTTCTGCGGCAGTTCTTTTTAGGCATCAACCGAGAGTTGGAAGAAGCTGCCATGCTCGATGGTGCAACGCTGGCAGGAATCTTCTGGCGCGTCATCCTGCCGATGAGCCTACCCGCGATCACAACATTGTTCGTACTAACCTTTATGGGGTCATGGAATGAACTGCAATGGGCGTATTTCGCTGGCGGCGCTGGTCGTATCGAAGCGACGACGACGGTTACTGTTGCCATGTTGACCTTCCGTTCCCAAACACAAGCAGGTCTGCCGGATTACACCGGATTAATGGCTGGAACGCTCATCAGTATCCTGCCAATGCTCATCATCTTTCTCATATTTGGACGCAAGATCGTCGATTCCATCCAATTTCAGGGATACCGATAGCTACATACAGAAGAAGTTCAAAGGAGGGCAGAACAGTATTAAACCAAATTTTATCAAGTCGATACATAAATCAGCATATTTAATAAGGAGAACAAAATGAAATTTCCTAAATGGTTGTTTGTCGTGGTGAGCTTATGCCTGTTTGCGGTTACGAGTGTTGTTTCGGTTATGGCACAGGATGCGGTTGAAATCCGTTACGCACTGTGGGATTCCAATCAATTGCCTGCCTATCAGGCATGTGCCAACGAGTTTACTGCTCGCAATCCTAATATCACTATCTCTATTGAACAATCTGGCTGGAGCCAATATTGGGATGGGCTGACTGCATCCCTTGTTTCTGGAACTGCACCTGATGTCTTCACCAACCACGTCAGTCGCTACCCGGAACTGCTCATCCGCAATCAGCTTCTTGACATCCAGCCTTATGTTGAGCGTGATGGCGTCGATACCAGCATTTACCTTGTCGACCCCGAACTGTGGGTACGTGATGGTAAGCGCTATGGTTTGCCTAAAGACTGGGATACGATTGCGCTCTACTACAATGCCGACATGTTTGAAGCCGCAGGCATCACCGCTGAAGATATCGCCAACTGGACATGGAACCCTGAAGACGGTGGAACCTTCATGGAATCTATCGCCAAGCTAACGCTCGATAGCAGTGGACGTAATGCACTTGACCCGGATTTTGATTCGCAAAGTGTCATTCAGTGGGGTTTTGCCGGTGGTGTTGGTGATGCCAGCAGTGGTGCACAGCCTGATTGGTCCAGTTTTGCTGCCAGTACTGGCTTCCAACTTACCGATGGCCCTTGGACAACCGTTTATCACTATGATGATCCGCGGGTGATTGCCACCGTGCAGTGGTGGGCGAATCTGCATTTGGTTTTTGGGTATGCACCCGGCAGCGATCAACTTGCCAGTGGCGTCGAGAGTCTGTTCTTCGCTGGCAGCACCGCCATGTTCCCGATGGGATCATGGAACATCGGTTGGATTACAAATGACGCAACGTTCAATGTTGGCTTCGCGCCGCTCCCGGCTGGCCCAGAAGGTCGCCGTTCCCCCATCAACGGGCTTTCGGACGCAATTTATGCTGGAACCCAGCACCCTGAAGAAGCATGGCAGTGGGTTAAGTTCCTTGCCTCGACAGACTGTGCCAATATCGTGGGTGACTTTGGTGTGGTCTTCCCTGCTATCCAGACCGGTGTGGATCGCTCGATTGCAGCTTACGAACAAAAAGGCTTGGACGTATCCTCATTTACGGATATCGCAGCAGTGGCAGGTGGAACCTACCTCCTGCCGATAACTGAAAACGGCACTGCCATTCGAGACATTCTCCAACCTGTGCTTCAGGATATTTTTGACGGTGTGAGCACTGCTCAGGATGCGTTACCGCAAATCAACGAAGAAATTAACGCTCTGTTCGAGTAAACCCTCATCAACTAGGCTTAGGGACGGATACAAAACCGTATCTGTCCCTAATTCCCAGCGAACAGTAAGAATGATAGATACGGAATGAAGATTATGAAAAAACTGTTGTTGGCATTAGGAAGTTGTTTTTTACTGCTTATCCACTCAAATGTTCTGATAGCGCAATCTGACACCCCCTCCAGCCTGATGACTCTCTTGGACTATGCACCTGCTCCGGCAGATAATCCTCTAAAAGGATTTATGCCGTTTTATGATGCTTATGGCTCGCGTGACACTCCGATTGCCAATGATTTCCCACACAGCATGGAGTGGTTCTACATCCCGTTGCGTAATCTGATGAATGGCCCTGATAGTTTTACCTTTGAGAAAGGGATGGAACCGCAGCTACAATCCATCGCTAATCGAGGGCATCAGGCGGCAATGCGCGTTTATCTCGATTATCCCAGCAAGCCATCGGGCATTCCACAGTTTTTGCTTGATGAAGGGTTGGAAGTTCGCCCTTATACATTTTTTGGTAATTCTTTGCGTAGTAACGATAGTGTGTCACCAAACTATGACGACCCTCGCCTGATGGAGGCATTAGAAAACTTTATCGCCGCTTTTGGTGACCGCTACGATGGCGACCCTCGTTTAGGGTTTGTCACGATAGGACTCATTGGTTTTTGGGGCGAATGGCATACATGGCCTATGGATGGGTATACGCAAGCAACCGGACTATACCAGGCGTTACCTGACCCTAATGAAGAAAACTGGATGCCGTCTCAGAAAAATCAGGAACGAATTTTAAGCGCTTTCGATAACGCATTTGACCAGACACGTATCCTGCTGCGCTATCCGATGCTTCCCGAACGAGGACGGTCTGCTGGACCGGGTCGCAGTGTCGAATATGGCAGCATGTCAATGAATATCGGCTATCACGATGACTCGTTTGCTTACAACACCCTGTTCGGCGAAGATTGGTACTTTATGGGCAAAATGCAGTGGTCAGGTGGGCTAAATCGATGGCAAACGGAGCCAATCGGCGGAGAATTGCGACCAGAAATTCAAATTAGTGTCTGGAACGACCCACCGACGCGGAACGACGTTGAAGATTTTAGTTATGCGGTTGATTATACGCATGTCTCTTGGCTGATCGCCCATCACCTCTTTACGTCAAGAAGCATGACATCTGAAACGCCACTTTACCAAGCAGCGTTGGCGGGTGCGCGGCGTATGGGCTACGAGTTCTACGTCAGCGGGGTGTCTCTGCCAAATCCAACGACTTCCGCGCCACTTGAAGTGTCTTTGAGAATCCAGAATACCGGCGTAGCGCCATTCTATTATGATTGGCAGACCGAGCTAGGCGTTTTGGATGCTTCCGGCAATATCGTCACCCAGTACCAGCCCGATTGGCATATTACTGATCTCCTGCCTGCCGAAACAGGAGTAATACCGTATACCAACTGGTCCTACAGCAGCGAACATCAACTGGAAAACGGGCATTATACACTGGTTTTGCGCGTCATCAATCCACTTTCAGGGGGAATACCGCTGCGCTTCGCCAACGCTAGCCAAGATGCTGATCTAGATGGTTGGCTGACGCTCGGCACGTTCGCAGTGGAATAAGATTGGCTCTCATCAACCACACTTGGAGATTTTAATTGTCCACACCCATTTCGATCAAACTACTACCTAGTGAATACTGGTGGGGGGGATTGGCGCGGCATGGCGACCAAATGCCCTTTCACGACCAAATCCAATACCGACAGTCGCTCCACCAAACCTTTTTCGGAAACCAAGCATGTCCTTTGCTTATTTCTAGTCGTGGTCGATATGTGTGGAGTGAGACGGCATTCACCTTCGAGTTTAAGGGCGGGTGGCTGTTTATAGACGATTGTACGGAAAATGATGTTGTTATCGGACAAGCAGAGGAGTCTCATCTACGAGGGGCTTATCTGGCAGCGATGGAGCGTTTTTTTCCGCCGAGCGGGCACTCCCCACATGAACTAAGTTTCCTTGCTCCGCAGTACAACACCTGGATTGATATGGGCAAGTATCCGACCCAAGAAAAAGTCCTGCATTACGCGCAGGATGTTCTCAAGTCGGGGATGAAACCCGGTATCCTGATCATTGACGACTTCTGGTATCGAAATAATGGGGTATGGGAATGGGACGCTCAGGCATTCCCGGAACCGAAAGCCTTGATTGATCAACTTCATCAATGGGGGTTTATGGTCGTGCTCTGGGTCAGTCCATGGGTCACTGCGGATACCCGCACCTACCAAGAACTTGCCACGGCTGGTTACCTGCTGATGGCGGAATATCCGTTATCAAGTGATGATGTCGAAATTAATACCCAACGAGAGAAAGCGCCCGTTCTTCAACGATGGTGGAATGGAGCCAGTGCCGTATTAGATCTTTCTAACCCCGCGTCATTTCAGTGGTTCGAGCAGCAGTTAGATCATCTGGCCAGTGAATACGGAGTGGATGGATTCAAATTCGACGGCGGCGATCCGTTTCGTTATCATCCATCTGATTTATCGTTTGCAGTCCGCACACCCAGCGAACATTGCGAGGATTATGGTCGAGTCGGCTTGAAGTACTCCCTCAGTGAGTATCGCGCCTGCTGGAAGCTCGGCAACCAGCCGCTGATCCAACGCGTGCGCGATAAGGCGCATGTCTGGGGAAAGGGTGGATTGGTGGATACTATCCCAACTTCGCTCGCGCATGGTTTGATGGGCTACCCCTACACTTGCCCTGATATGGTGGGCGGCGGGGAATTAGGCGGTATCCCAGAAGAAATTGACCCTGAACTGTATCTCCGCTGGGCGCAGAGCGCGACCTTTTTCCCGATCATTCAGTATTCGATGCTTCCCAATCGCGTGCTGGACGAACGGTATCTTGAATTGTGCATGGAAATGGTTCAGCTACGCGAACAGATTGTGCCGGAAATTTTGCGGTTTGCACGTCATGCAGCACAGACGGGAGAACCAATAATGCGTCACATGGCATATGAATTCCCAGATGCGCATCTGGAGCATGTCCACGACCAGTATATGATGGGAGATCGATATCTTATTGCCCCCGTACTCAACAAAGGGCAAAACCGCCGCACCGTACACTTTCCGGGTGGTCGCTGGCAGGGAGATGACGGTAGTATCGTCGAGGGAATACAGGCGATGGAAATTGAGGTGCCTCTATCACGGCTACCTTGGTACACGCGCCTAGATTGAGTAATCTATTGATCGGTCTTTTCGCGGTTATCTTATTTGCGGTAAGCACCTGGAGACCGGTTCTCTAACTCACGGAATACCCGGTTGAAGTAGGCGGCATCATTATAACCAACACGCATGGCAATTGCGGTGATACTGTCGGACGTGTGGCGGAGTAGCTCCTTGGCGCGTTGAATGCGAAAACGGTTCAGGTATTTTGTGACCGAAAGATTTAACTCTTCGCGGAAGATGCGATCAAGATGCTGCGGGCTGACGTTGATCGCCTGAGCGAGCTTCTGACGCGACAGCGTGGTGTCTGCGTAGTTCTGATGCAGATAAGCGAGAGCCTGTTTTACAAGCAGGCTCGTCGATTGGGCGAGTCGTTTACCATCCCCCACTATTTCCTGAAATACTGTAACCATTTCCGTATCAGTCAGAATATCCTTGCCGTGAAAGGTGACACCTCTGTGATCCAATCGGCGAACGTCCTCAGGTGTCAAAAGGTGACCACTGACAATGATGACGGGGATGGATTGTGTCGCATTCTGATTCCGCATTTTTTCAAGTACGGTAAACCCATCCATCTCCGGCATCATCAGATCGAGAATAACCAGTCCGGGGATGGTATCTTCCATCATAGCGAGCGCCTGAATGCCATTTTGGGCAGTCTGAATAATGCGTCCGGGCAAAGCTTGTATGGCAAGCTGCTGGTATAAATTGCGAGCAGTCGCATCGTCGTCTACGATGAGAATAGGAGATCGAGCTTCTTTTGGGCAGAGCGCTAACAAAGTTCCCATGAACGTCTGATCGCTCACGGGCTTCATGATCACATCAGTGAGCGTCGTCGTTTCGTCTTGAAACTGCCCGTAAATAATAAATGGGAGCTGAAAGATACGAGGATGCGTCCGCAGTCGTTCAAAAAGTTTCCACTCCGTCAGCCCGGTGTTTGACATATCCCACGCTAGCCCAGCGGGATGAATCGCTCTCATAATCGAATCAATGTTATCGTTCAGGTTCAGTTTTCGAATTTGGAGCTTCTGCTGTTCACAAAGCGCGGTAATCGCTGGAGAAGGGTGTTCTGTATTTGAAATCAGCAGTAGAATCGGTGCTGTTACTTCTGGGTTTGAAATAATCTGTCCTAGTGTGTTCGGTAGTGGCAGATAAACGTGAAACGTACTGCCTCTGTTGGATTGGCTCTCTAGCGTGATAGAGCCGCCATGAAGCGTGACCAAGCGTTGAACGATGGTTAAACCTAATCCTGCACCGGTTTGACGCTGGTTGGGACTGGGATCAATCTTCACAAAAGCTTCAAATATCTGTTCTTGTAGTTCTCTGGGGATACCGATACCCGTATCCTGAATCCAGAGATGCAGATAGGGGAGCATGACTTCCGCACCAAGCTCGATTTCACCCTCGTTCGTAAATTTGGCAGCATTGTGCAGAAGATTGAGCAAGATTTGGCGTAGGCGCACCGGGTCAGCCTCAAGCAGTGGCAGGAATTCCGGCAGCCGAAGTCGCCAAATGACACCGGGCTGTTTTTCAGTATCAGCCAATGTACTAAAAACATTTTGCAGGAATGCTTTGATTGAAATAGTTTCCTTAAAAAGCTCTAGAGCGCCGATTTCTGCTTGGGAAAGCACCAGCAGATCATTGATGAGATGGAGCAGGTGCTGTCCGCTTTGATGGATATATCCCAAGTCACGGCGCAATGCTTCTGGCAAATCTCCAATGTAGAGGTTTGGCGTTGTAAGCGCGGTTTGAGCATATCCGATAATCACATTGAGTGGTGTACGCAATTCATGACTTACGTTTGCCAGCAACCGTGTTTTAAGCTGATCGGCTCGCTCCGCGCGGGCTTTTGCATCCAGAGCTTCCGCATAGAGCTCCGCATTTCTAATCGCCATTCCGAGTTGGTTTGCCAAAGACTGCAAGCCGATTAATTCATAGCGACCATGCGGTGTAGATCGGTGGCTATGAAGATCGAGGATCCCCGCTAGCTTATCGCCCACTTGAATTGGCAAAGCAACTCGTGAGCGGGTTTTTGCTAATCGCCTGTTAAGTGGAAAGCGCAAGCTCGTATGAGCATCTGGAATAAAAACTGGTGCGTTGGTCGAAACAACTTCGTTCAGCACGTTATCCCATTCCGGAGTCGGGGTGTTCGCTGACGAAGAAGATGTTTCAGGTAGCGCCAGCTTAAAAACTTGCTCATATTCTGACCATAAAAAAACATGAACAACGTCATACTCATAGCGAGAACGAATAAGGTTAGAAATCTCTTGAAGTAAAGAGTGTTGATTCAATAAAGTGCCAACGCGCCGACCAATTTCGATACTGGTTTCCAATTGAATGAGGCGGTTATGCTCCTGCCTACGATTGACACCAACCATACGTGAAGGAATTTCGGCAATCGCGATGAGCTTTTTTAGCGCAACGGCATTGACGTTATCAGGGGTGATTAATCGTGGTTGGTAGCTAAAGTGGTTGGGAAGCGTCTCACCGCGCGCTGCACGATATGCCAATTCTATCGCTTTACGTCCAAATTCTGCCGCTGGTGTTTCCGCAGTGAGAGTCATTTGCTTTTCCGCGATCGCCGCAAGCGCCAGCGGATCTCCATTAATTCCTGCGATGTAAGTTTGGGGAAGCATCTGACCCATCTCGGCAGCAGCGGTGCGAGCAGCTATAGCAATGGTATCGGACAAGCCAAAAATAGCGTCAATGGGCTGTGAGACATTGCCTATTGCCGCGCTGATTTGTTCTTTTGCTTTATCGTAGCTCCAAGCGGAGGGAATATGTTGATATAGTAGGTGAGGATAGGGTTTCAGAGAATCACAAAAACCGGCAAGTCGACTGCTGCCATCATCGGCATCAGGCTCGACTAAACCCCCTACACAGAGTATGAATCCTACTCCATCTAATTTTTCTGCGAGCCATCTCCCTACAAGCTGGGCGGTATCGTACAATCCGCGCGGCGACACCAGGCCATGATGCTCAAACTCAGTTTCAGCCAGATAGATAACTGGGAGTTGGTGTGCGAGTAGAAGTGGAAAGTGGCTTGGTAAAATATCTTTGCAGATCAGTGCCTGTAAATCATATGTCAGAAGCTCTTCAACCAATCCGCCTTGTTCATTGAGCAGGTGAGAGGTAATCGGATCGCTGACTTCAATAGGAACTAGCTCAATATCATCAATATCATCTAATGCGCGATAAATTGCTTCCTCAACCTGAACCCAGAAAGAATCGTTGAGGTCGATTTGAATACCAATTCTTTTGGATAGCATGGGTCTATGACTCGGCTTCAATAATCATGAATGAAGTTTTAGGAACTCTGCTCTTGTTACGAGCAGCTACTGTACCATATATCTTTGGAGCGACACATGCGGACATTCTCATGGGGAGCGGGGGATAGTGATCTATCCCCCTAAAAACTAAATTAGGCAGAGTGAGAATACAGGGTCAAGCATATTCTCAACCTCATAATGAGCAAACACACAGAACAAGATGTTTACTCAGATATGCCATTTTTGACGGATACATCAACCGATTTTAGCCGCAAGGAATTCGTCACCACAAACACACTGCTAAATGCCATCGCACCCGCCGCCAGCATTGGTACGAGCAAACCGAGTACCGCAACCGGAATGAGAATGATGTTATAGATGAACGCCCAGAATAGGTTCTGGTAGATCGTCCGCATTGTCGCCTTGCTTAGGCTAATTGCCCGTGCGACACCGCGTATATCGCCGCTCATCAACGTTAAGTCGCTGGCTTCCATCGCAATATCCGCCCCGGTGCCGATGGCAATCCCCACATCCGCTTGGGCAAGGGCAGGGGCATCATTAACGCCGTCCCCGACCATCGCCACTTTTTTGCCGCCGGATTGCAGTTGTTGGATAGCTTCTGCCTTCTGACCGGGTAGCACATCTGCCAAAACTTGTTTGATACCCGCCTCTGCCGCGATAGCTTCCGCCGTCAGTCGGTTGTCTCCGGTAATCATCACGACTTCCAATCCTTGCGCCTGCAACTTGGCGATTGCCTCGCGTGACCCTTCTTTGATCGTATCCGCGATGCCCAATATTCCTGCTGCCTTCCCGTCGATCACGACCACAACCGCCGTGCGCCCTGTTTGCTGCAAGCCCTTGATGCGATCCTCAAACGCGCTGATAGAAACACCTTGCTCACTAACGAATCGTGGGCTGCCAATAAGCACTTGCTGCCCCTCAACCGTAGCCCGAATACCACGCCCTGCCATCGACTCGAACCCTTCTGGCTGCACAAGTTTGTGTTTCGAGTCTTCAGCGGCCTTCACCACCGCTTGCGCCAGCGGATGTTCGCTTCCGCGTTCTGCGCTGGCTGCTAACCGCAATACAGTTGCTTCATCAAAACTGTTGAGCGCTATCACATCCGTGACGCTGGGTTCGCCTTTGGTCAATGTGCCAGTTTTATCCAGCGCGATCACTTGCAGCCGGTGTGCGTTTTCTAGCGCTTCACTGTTCCGAAACAGTATGCCCATCTCCGCACCCTTACCCGTGCCCACCATAATCGCGGTAGGTGTGGCTAAACCGAGCGCACACGGGCAGGCAATCACCAGCACCGCGACCGCATGTACCATAGCCGTGGTAAAGATCGCTTGCCCTATAACCAACCAGCCTATAAAGGTCAACGTCGCCAGTATCAGCACAATCGGCACAAATACGCTTGATACTTGGTCAGCAACCCGTTGGATAGGTGCTTTGGAACCCTGTGCTTGCTCAACCAGCCTGACGATTTGCGAAAGCGCCGTGCGCGAACCAACTGCCGTGGCTTCAATAACGAGTCGGCCTTCTTTATTGACCGTTGCGCCAATCACATTGCTGCCAATTTTCTTGGTTACGGGCAGGCTTTCACCTGTCAGCATGGATTCGTCAATCGATGATCGGCCTTCAATGACCACTGCATCCGTCGGGATGCGCTCCCCCGGACGAACAATCAGTTGGTCGCCCTCCATTACACTGTCGATGAGCACTTCTACTTCTTGCCCATCGCGCAGTAAGCATGTCGTTTTGGGTGCCAGTCCCATCAGTGACTTGATAGCCTCACTGGTGCGCCCTTTTGCGCGGGCTTCAAGGAGTTTCCCCAATGTAATCAGCAGCAAAATGACGGCTGCGGTTTCGAAGTAAACATGCTCGCCAACCGTGTTGGAAGCACCAATCGCTGTCGCAATCAGCACAATCACGCTGTACACATAGGCGGTTGATGAACCTAAGGCGATCAACGTGTCCATATTGGTTGTGCGGTTGCGCGCTGCCTTATACGCCCCAATAATGTACTGTCGCCCCAGCAAAAACTGTACCGGTGTCGCCAGCAATCCAAACACCAGAGGCCACCCCGCCCATAACAACCATGCGACCGCCGGATGAACGTCGGGTTGCATGTTCATACCAGCCATTGCGGTCATGCTGCCGGCTGCACTTGCCATAACCAGATCCCGCGCCATACTCAACAAGAATAGCGGTATCGTAAAAATAGCCCCGATAATGACCAACCGCCGCTGTCGGTCAATTTCCGCCTGCCGTGCTGCCCGTTCCGCGTCTTCTGGATCTTTTACATTGGCGAGGTCAAGCACCCCGTAACCCGCATTTTCGACCGCTTGAATAAGGTCAGCCCGTCGAACGCTGCCGGGAAGATACGAAACCGTCGCCTTCTCTGTCGCGAGGTTGACGCTTACGCCAAGTACACCGGCCTGTTTATTGATGGCTCGTTCGACATTTCGAACGCAGCTTGCGCAGGTCATGCCCGTAATCGGCAGGTCAATCGTCGCTTGGGCAACACCATAACCGGCTTTATCCACACGCTCAATCATGTCGCTAACGTTTAGCGCAGACGGATCGAATGAAACCAGTGCCCGCTCGGTGGCGAAGTTAACATTCACAGTTTCCACACCGGGTGTTTTAGTCAGTGTGCGCTCCACAGTTCGGGCGCAGTTGGCACAGGTCATGCCTGTGATCGGTAAATTAACTTGTTGCAAAGTCATGATCAATTCCTCTATCAGTGATGGTGAGCCGCTGGTGCAGCCTCACTTGTCCCTGTTACTTCAACGACATATGGGAATGTATAAATTTCGCCCTCGTACTGCACTTGTAACCACATCGCCCATAGGCCTTCAGTAGGGAAGGTCGCCATAAATTCGAGATGTGGCCCATACTGCATTGGCATCTCCATACCGGCCATTTCGGGCGTAGCCGTTGCCGTGTGGCTCATACCGCTCATGTTGTCCATGTCGTGCCCTGCCGGATGTGTATGGATGTAAACCTGCGTGCTGGGGTCGATAATGACGAGATGTCCTGCCGCCCCTAGATATTCTTCGAGGTTGGTTACGTCTGCGCCCGTATTGGCATCAGTGACATGGAAGCTCAGGCTGGTTTCCGTGCCTGCGGTAATGCCTTCATTACCTAAATGGATGGTCAAGTCGCCAACCGTCACGTCTGATGCACTTGCTGTAAGGTGCGCATGGGTTGGTTCTGCGCCCGACACCGTTAGCACATTACGCACCACTTGTTGAGTGTCGCCAGTCGGGGTAAAGTCTGCAAACACAATGTAGTTTGCCGCTAGTGGTAGCACGACATCATTCAGTGTAAAGGTTCCGTCCCCTTCATAGTCGGGGTGCAGATGGTGGAATTCGCCCAAATCCTCACTGATGAGGATTAAATGCAGCAGTTTGGTGTGTACCTCATCAAATTCTGTCACAGGTGCGTTGGTGGTGGTATCCTGAATGTTGAGCGTCAGCGTAAATGACTGTGCTGCTTCAACAACCTCGGTACCGGTCGTTAGCTCGACGTTATATCGAGATGTAACTGAACTTGGGGTAGGTGTAGCATCGTGTGCCGCAGCTTGTGCTGTAATAGCCATGAGCATGACTCCTATTAAAATTGCGGTTCGCATCGGATTGCCTCGTTTCTGCGACGATTGGATTAGTGGTTGAGCAAATCGAATATGCGGCTGAGTTCTTTGGTCGTCTTTTCAGGGTCTTCAGCCATTTCATGCCGCGCTGTGTTCACCAAATAGCATTCGACCAGATGCGTGATAAGGCTCGTCATGCCTTTTTCCACGGTTCGCGCCCGAATAACACGGTCTTCGCAGCTACCTTCATCAGCCTCAATCATCTTTTCCAGTGCGGTCAGTTGGCCTTGAATGCGCCGGATACGATGTAAAGTTTTAGTGTTGTATTCACATTTCATATCATGTTCGACAGGTTGAATAGTTTCTTCAGTCATAGCATCCTCCTATCAAGTAGACATACCCATGGGGGTATATCTTACCCATGAATTTGCTAGATACTAGGATCAACTCTTTTTTAGGAATCGAGTAGGATTAAACGGAGGTAGTGGTCAGTTGGTAAGTGATACGCGAACGCAGAATTTGTTTTCGTAGGGGAGGGTCTCAGACCCTCCCGTTTTCTATCACTTACTTTGCAACCACCCCAACGCGGACGTAGAACAGGATAATCAATCGAGTGTTCATGGCGATTCTAAAATTTTACAAACGTAACCAGTTGGTGCCGATCCAAATCGGTATTATCTTGACGTTTATGCTCATGCCGTTGTGGTATCGCTTTCCGGGTATGAGGCTCTTTGGGATGGGTGATTTCAGTGTGTTTTATAGCGCTGGTTTTCTCATTTTCTGGCCGATGCTGTGGACGGTTGTCTGGTGGCTGTTGAGTGGATTCGCCGGTATCAAATCTGTTTGGCAAAACAAGATCATTCGCCTATGGATCATAACCTGTCTCTTTTTCGCGGGGTGGGTTTTATTGTCGTGGGTATGGAGCTATAAGCGCGAAGATTATCCCTCCGTAGCCGTCAGCGCTGCCGTGCCGTTTATCTTAGCAATGATGTTTGCGATCACGCTTGTTTGTGTGCGCATACCCATGCGCTGGGTTGGTACTGCGCTCATCATCGGTTTGGTCTGGAATAGTGTCTTAGCCTCAACACAGGTTGCGCTTCAATCGCAAACTGGCTTGGCGTTTTTAGGCGAATTTCCGGTTAACCCCGCCTCATCTGGCACAGTCGTTGTTCAGGCGGAAGGTATTCGCTGGTTGCGACCTTATGGTTTGCTCCCTCACCCCAATATGCTCGCTGGTTTTCTAGTTGTTGCGCTTTTAGCAGCTTTTGTTTGGGTATTAACGTGGCAAAGGCGACTTTGGCCGTTCGCTGTCGGGGTGTTCACCTTCGGCCTGTGGGCATTTTTGCTGACCTTTTCTCGCAGCGCTTGGTTAGGCTTCGGGATTGGTTTAGCCCTCATCCTTTTACTGACCATCCGAAAATGGTGGGGTAATCGCAAACTAATGCTAAGGTTTGCTGGTATGGTTGCGGTAATGGCTGTTACGGCGACCGTATTTTTTATAGTCTATCGGCCATTTTTAGCCGCACGGGCTGGCATCGGCGGCGAATCGGTTGAACTACGCTCAACCAGTGATCGCATTGTTTATAACCAGATTGCGTTTACAGCCATTCAACAATCACCCATTTTAGGAACTGGCATTGGTAACTTCCCGTGGTACGCAGCCAAATATCTCGCGACAGAAACCGATTTTGATCTCAAAGGTCAGCCAGTTCACAATATTTATCTATCAGCATGGTCGGAACTGGGCATCATCGGTTTAGGCTTATTCATATGCATCATCGGGTTAACGCTTTTGCTCGGCTTCAAAAATGTTGCCAATGCCCAATCTGCCACCACAACGTTATATTATGCAGGTGCATTTGGAGCAGTTGCAGCATTTTTACTCATTGGACTATTCGACCACTACACATGGACGATTATTCAATTTCAAGCCGCATTTTGGGGTGTGATGGCTGTCGCTGTACAACCACTATTATCAGAAACAAATGAACGTCCATTATCGGTAATGCTTTGATGTGCAAATGCGTTTTCTCTACCCTTAAAGGTTTGAAAATTCGAACCCTTTTTGCTTGACGTGTATGAACTTATGTTCTAAAATTAGGTTTGGTAATATCACATCATCTATATTGTAGGGGCGCATCACTTTTGCACCTGTGCCTAAATGAACTTGCCATCCATATTTCATATGCCAATGTCCATAGGGAGAAACTTCAGAAAATTCGTTAAAAATGATTCTGAATCTGACGAATTTGCAGAAGTTTCCGAATCTTTAGGTTTTTATCGGCAACTTGATAATGGACTGTCATCTCTGTATTTGCCTTTGACTGTTAACTGGAGGCTCACGGTTACTTAATGACATTACAATCTCGCCATCACCGTCAATCACTTGGACGTTCAACCAAAGGCTCCTGGCTTTGGCTAGATACGAGTGATGCAAGACAAATAACGTATACAGCAACGATAGCAGCGGCACAGTCCATTTGTGGGGCGGTGGTATCCTCCCTTACATCTGCCGAAGTTCTGCCATTTCAGCGCCGTTGAGGGAGCTTCCCGCTGACACAAAATGTCAATTCGGCGGTTTACTCCCTCACATCCGCCCGCCATTTCGGCGGATTTAATGCGACCGAAGGGAGTCCTTTAGGGCAAAGTGTGCAATAAATGTCACAACTGCAACAGTTGGTAGGTCACTCCACAACCAATATGGCTAACGTGCCGGTAGTGGGGGAGGCGAAACCAATGGCAAATTACCACAGGCTCCAGCCGCAGCCGTATTATCAGCCGCTATCCATACGCCTTCACCCAATCGCCACCAAACCGCACCGTCCGAGCCAATAGCGCGGGCATCAGGATGACCATAGAAGCCGCCGGTAACGCCGCGTCGAATAGGATAATTGGTGCCGGGGCCGCCGCGTAAATTAACATCGACTGTCCATGCTGCTACACAGGCCGAGTCAGCAGTAAAAGTTTGTAGGAAGCCCGTACCGGGTGTGAATGGGAATATGACCCCGCCGAGCGAAAAGGGGAGTTCAAATTCTCGTGGCAGCAACACCAGTGGCAGGTAACGTGCGTTTGCATAATCATATTCAACCGGCGAGCTGTATTTGATCGTACTGCCTTGGAAACCATATTCGATCCGTTCGGCAGGTTTTAATCGGTAGCCATCGTTATAGAACAATTCGCCTTCAAGCAAGCTCAAAACGGTTTTGCCATCGACTGTGGTTTGAAGGAGTAATGTGCCCGAAAGCGTCAATCCAGCGCTGTTGACTTCTAAATTAGTAGATGTATTCGCTGGTGTTTGCAGTAACAAACCGCTTTCAGGCACACCTGCACAAGGTGCATCATCGAGACCCGTTTTTAACCCCATTGATTGTAAGGGCGCGAATACATCTGCGATTTCACTATCGGGTTCCAGTACCTGTAACTGGCTCAAATCCGCTGTGCTGCGGATCAAATCGTTCGAAATCCAGCCATCTGCAATACGTATCCATGAACTATCTTCGAGCCGTCCAATCGCTTGTAAACGGTCGCCACTGTAAACACCACGGACAATTACCGCGTCTGCTTTGGGTTGGGCACGGAGGTTTGCGCCAGTCCGTTCTATAACCGTGATTTCGAGCGCGACAAATTCAGAGGAGGCATCACTATTATTTTGGACGGAGGTTTCGCCAAAGGCCAACGCGGTAATGCTGCCTTCCGTCAGGTCACCACGAATGTTCATGGGAACCATACCCCATGTTTCATCTTCTTCGTTGTAGCCAGTCGTGCTAATCGCTTCAAAGGCTGATAACGCCACAATATCACCAACGTCACCAAAGGCAAGGCGAACGTTAGGGCGGGGTTGAACTTCAACGGTTTTGTTACCATAACACGCTTGATTTTGTTGGAGGTCGGCGCAGGCTTTACGGGTGGCTTCAACGACTTTTTGCGAGAAGGCTGCACAATCGACTGTTTGTGCCAACACCGAGCCTGAAGTAACGAGTATGAAAAAAAGAATGACGATACGGCGCATTAGACCTTGCCTTTCGGTAACTCGTACAATTCCACCATGACACCGCCTGTACTTTTGGGGTGAACAAAAGCGTAACGGGTGCCATCTTCGCGTTGTCGGGGAGTCTCGTTGATCAGTTGAATACCCTGCGAGGCGATATGCGCCATTGCCGCTTCAATATCCTCAACCGCCAGACATAGGTGATGCATTCCAGCGCCGCGTTTGGCAAGGTATTTGGCGATTCCACTATCATCGGTAGTGGGCTTTAGCAGTTCAATGCGCGATTCACCAACCGGCAGGAACGCAATATCAACCGCCTCATGTTCATTCGTTTCTCTGCCTTCGAGTGGCAAGCCCAATGCATTCTGCCAAAAGTTGAGCGCGGCAGGGAGATCATCCACCACAACTGCGACATGATCTATCTTGATAGGAGTCAATTTGAGCCACCTTAGCGCTAAATTTGCTGATCATGAGCCGCATTATACAGCAGCCCGGTGCTATAATTCAGGTAACAATGGCAATTTATTTGAGGTACTAAAGTCGATGGTTAGCATGATTGAACCTACAAACTTAACTTTACATCTGACAGACGAACATTTGGCGTTGCAAGACGCGGTGCGGAAATTTGCCCAAAAAGAGATTGTGCCGATTGCACCAGAATTTGACGAGTCAGGTGAATTTCCACTGGATACGATCAAAAAAATGGGTGCGATGGGGCTGATGGGTATTGAAGTGCCGGAGGAATATGGTGGCGTGGGCATGGATACACTGGCTTATGTGCTGACCATGATTGAAGTGGCGAAGGCTGATGCCAGCCACAGCACGATTGTGAGCGTGAATAACTCGTTGTACTGCCACGGTTTGATGAAGTTCGGGACGGAAGCACAAAAGCAGCAGTTTTTGGTTCCAGTTGCCAGCGGCGAAAAAATTGGTGCCTACAGCCTGACCGAGCCGATGTCCGGCAGCGATGCGGCGACTATGCAAAGCCGTGCTGTGTTAAACGAAGCCGGAACTCATTATGTTATCAATGGGCGTAAAAGCTGGGTGACCAGTGGGCCGGTGGCGGATATGCTGGTGCTGTTTACCATGACCGATCCTGACAAGGGCAATAAGGGCATTACAGCCTTCATGATTGATGCCAACCAACCGGGATTTATTCGCGGGAAGAAAGAGCCGAAGATGGGCATTCGTGCCAGTGCCACAAGTGAGATTGTTTACGACAATTATTTGTGTCCGGTTGAGAACGTGCTGGGTAAGGTCGGCGAGGGCTTTAAGATTGCGATGACGGTGCTGGATGCCGGGCGTATCGGGATTGCATCACAGGCGTTGGGCATTGCGGAAGCAGCTTATGAGGCGAGTGTTCAATACGCTAAAGATCGTCAAGCATTCGGTGAGCCAATAGGTTCGTTCCAGATGATCCAGCAAAAGATTGCCGATATGAAAACACGGATTGAGGCCAGCCGTCAGCTCATTTATAACGCGGTGGCGGCGAAGGAACGTAATAAACGGACGGGCGAACGGTATACGCTGGAAGCCAGCATGGCGAAGTTATTCGCGAGTGAAACGGCTATGTTCGTGGCACATCAAGCGGTGCAGATTCATGGTGGTATGGGCTACAGCAAAGAACTGCCGGTTGAGCGTTATTTCCGTGATGCCAAAATTACCGAGATTTACGAAGGTACAAGCGAAGTACAGCGGTTGGTGATTGCACGGAACGAGCTAGGGCTGCGGTAATCATACAAAAGAAGGTTCTTATGAAAGCAGCAGTGATTACAGGGCATGGTGATTTTGATCGAGTACAGGTGGTGAATGATCTGCCTGTACCAGAACCAGCGGCTGGTGAAGTTCGTATTCAGATGAAGGCTGCTGCACTAAACCGGCTGGATTTGTGGGTACGGGCAGGTTGGGCAGGACTGAAGCTGACCATGCCACATATCATGTGTGCGGATGGGACAGGTGTGGTGGATAAGGTCGGGGGTGGGGTGACCCAATATCAAGTGGGTGACCGTGTATGTATTGACCCGACAATTGTGGACAAAGATAGTCCAGCGTTGATGACAGGGCTAGAAAACCAGTCACGTATTCATCTGTTGGGGGAAACGGTGCCGGGGGTGGCGGCAGAATATGTCGTTTTACCTCAGCGTAACCTGATGAAAATTCCTGAACCGATAAGCTTTAATGAAGCGGCAGCAGCCGGATTGGTTTATGTAACGGCATGGCATTCGTTGATTACAAGAGGCGGTTTAAAGCCGGGTGAAACCGTGCTAATTGTGGGTGCGGGTGGCGGGGTAAACAGTGCCAGCATCCAGATTGCAAAGTTGGCAGGGGCAACCGTTTACGTGGTTGGGAGCAATGCGGAGAAGTGTGCCAAAGCTGTGGAACTGGGTGCCGATGTGACGATTAACCGCGAAGAGACACCACAATGGTCGAAAGCACTTTATCAGATGACCAACAAGCAGGGTGTGGATGTGGTGGTTGATAACGTAGGAGCAGCGACTTTTAACGACAGCATCCGGTCAACACGTATCGGTGGGCGGATACTGGTGGTGGGAAATACCAGCGGGCCGATGGTGGAGTTAGATTTGCGGCAGGTCTTTGCAAGGCAGGTGAGCATCATCGGGAGTACGATGGGGCCACATCAGGACTTTGTGAAGGTGATGAACCTTGTTTTTGCTGGCAAACTGAAACCGGTGATCGGGGCGGTGTTGAAGCTGGACGAAGTGCGAAGGGGTGTTGAAATGCTGGAACAATTTGATGTGTTCGGCAAAGTGCTGTTAGAAATTTAGGGACAAAATAAGTGCCTGTTAAACAGGCGGAACAGGCAAAAATTTAGCTTTTTTGCGCCATTTGTGAAGGCGCGGTTTAGATCAGCAAACCGAATGCAAACCTAAGGTACGCAATTGACAGCAAAAAGCGTGCTATGAATAGCTAGGGAAATCGCTCGTGGAATATATCGCCTCGTTATTGACTACAATTGTTGACCAGATGAAGCTGCCTGCAATGGGCAAGCTGGCGCTGCAACCGGGGATGCGGGCGGTTTATCGGCTGACGATCCGTTACCATGACCGGCGGGCGCATGATTCGGTGGCGACGGTGATGCGGACGAGCGGCGTGGGGGCGGTGATGGAGGTGGCATTCCGAGGGCGTTTTGAGAATAAGCCGCTGCGTTTTCCGGTTAGTCAGCAAGATTATGAAGGGCTGGCGACGGGGTTCCAAAAAGTGAATTTTGATAAGCTGGGTGACCAACCGAATGTGAAATCTTATGGCGAAGATTTGTGGATGTGGGAAAGGGCGGCGGGAACCTTTCATAAAGGGATTGTGCTTGCGCCGAAAGATGCGGACGGTGTGTATTGGCAGTTGGTGCGGTTGGCATGGACGCATTTACCGGAGGCGGTGAGAATTGTTGAAAGTGGGTAGTGTCCTAACTTTGAAGAGTTGCTTTGAGATCAGTGCGAGAGAAATGATTGTGAAATGGTGAATCGTTTTGTCTACGCCATTATTGCCTTCTGCTTGCTGATCGCTGTATTTATTTTTGCGCTCGATCCTTTAGTAAACGCAGTTGGTTTGCGTGCGATTTACCGCCCCTTTGGCATGGCAGTTGGGGTCGTTAGTTTTGTACTCATTCCGTTTGCTATACGGTATGAGCGAATGCGACCTGTTGTTCGCCTTACCTATCTGGTTGTAACACTTTTCGTAGGGATTTTAGCTGCAACACCCTTAAGTTTGTTCCTTATTTTAGTTGGATGGTTCACAAGCTTAGCTACTGGTGCAATATTTATACCTGCTAATATCATCATGATTGGCTTTGGTGCAGTTATGGTGACGATCATCGTGCTGTCACTTTTTTATCCAAAGACAAAATCCACCCTTAAGTTCATCATGGTTTTGTTGCTGCTTTATTCCAGTGGTTATTTTATTGGTATTGCAGCAACTCCAGCCTACGCTGAGGCAGAAATGCCTGATCAACTTGTTTACAACGAACATCAGTATTTTCTTTACCTGCATTGGGGATGGCTAGGTGACCCAGATACACTGCTGCTTTATGAATGCAACAGTTGGGGTATCTATTGTGATGTGATTTACAGGGCACCGACTGGATATTATCGAGAACACGATTTGTTTATATCGGTTGATACCGAAACTCAAGTGGTTGGCGCGAGTATTGATGGTCAAATTTCGCCGCTGGAATTGAAGGCAGAAGACGTTCAGTTTCTATGTGATTTCTTCGAGGCATCGGCTGGTGATCGTTTTTGTACCAACCCAATGTATGCTGATTTTTCGGGATTCTGGGACATGCTTCGAAATAAAGAACGTACCTTTACCTATCAGGGGATTCTGGCGTACTTTGATACTGAAGAACGCAAAAAGTGTTTAACCTCTGAACAAGATCTACCAGCCGATACTAAAACCTATACATGCGTTCTTTCATTTCCAAATCGATCATTTTATCTTGAGCTAAGGTTAATCAGAGACAATTATTCTGGCGACTTAGGAACCTATGTTAAGCTTACCAATGAAAAGAAAGCATGATGTCACAAAACTACAACGAAACTGAAGTGAAACTCTACATGCCGGACTTAGCCGCGATACAGCAGCGGTTGGAGGTAGTCGGGGCAGTGCTTACCGCGCCAAGAGTCTACGAACGCAATGTGCGCTACGACAACAAGGAACGCACCATGACCCCGCATGGCATGGTGGTACGGCTGCGCGAGGATACGCGGGTACGGCTGACGTATAAAGATGATGGCAGGGTTGAGAACGGTATCACCAGCCGGTTTGAAGCTGAGGTTGAAGTGAGCGACTTTGCGGCGATGGAAACGATCCTCGCTAAATTGGGTTATACCCCTTACCTGACGTATGAGAAGTACCGCACAACCTATGAGCTGGATGGCACCGAAGTGGTGCTGGATGAGATGCCTTATGGGAACTTCATCGAGATTGAAGGCGATAGAGACTCAATTGGGCGAGTAATTGATATGCTTGAAGTGGGGGATGCGCGGCGCTACGAGGGCAGCTACTCGACATTGTTTGGACGTGTGAAGCAGAAGTTGGGGCTGAAGTTCAATGATTTGACATTCGCGAACTTCCAAAAGGTGACGGTGAGCGCGGAAGATTTCGAGACATAATACAAGCAAAAGTAAGATTAACCGCCAAGACGCCAAGTGCGCCAAGATAAATGCAGAGGGATGAGTAAAGATGCAGACCTTAAACTGGCTAGAATCCCATCTTGAGTCGCTAGATGAAATAGTAAAAACGCTAAATAGAGATTTCTGTTGGAATATGGAAATTGTAGAAGGCTTGAACGGCAGTAAATGGTTTATTAAATCAGGTGAATCGGTTATTTTCACTGCTGATAACCGCGATGCCGTTGATGCATTTATTTATGGTATGGGCATTCCCGACAATTTGTTTGATGATTTGCGCAAGAATATGCAAGCATGGTGTGCTGACGTGACTGGCGAATCTAATTTGCAAGATGGGTGAGTATTAAGATGCCAATTTCAAGTGATCAAAAGAAAAAAGCACAGGAGCGCAAGGAACGGTTCGTGACTTCATCCGATATAGAGTTGAAGCGCCTGTATAAGCCGGAAGATGCGCCGGGTGATTATGCACAGGAATTGGGCGAACCGGGCGAGTATCCATTTACCCGCGGCGTACAACCGACGATGTATCGCGGGCGCTTTTGGACGATGCGGCAGTATGCAGGGTACGCCACAGCCGAGGAATCCAACGCGCGCTATCGCTATCTGCTCGCTCAAGGGCAAACGGGTTTATCGGTGGCGTTCGATTTGCCGACGCAGATTGGTTACGACGCGGATGATGCGATGGCGCTGGGCGAAGTGGGTAAGGTGGGCGTGAGCATCAGTAGTATTCACGATATGGCGCGGTTGTTCGAGGCTATACCGTTGGATAAAGTCTCGACCAGCATGACGATTAATGCGCCGGCTACGGTGCTGCTGGCGATGTATATTGCAGTTGGCAAGCAGCAGGGGGTGAGCGCGGATAAGCTGCGCGGCACGGTGCAGAATGACATTCTGAAAGAGTATATCGCGCGTGGGACGTATATTTTCCCACCGACACCCTCGCTGCGGTTGATTACCGATTTGTTCGCCTACTGCAAGACGGATGTGCCGCAGTGGAACACGATCAGCATCAGTGGCTACCACATTCGCGAGGCAGGGTGTACGGCGGTGCAAGAGGTGGCATTCACACTGGCGAACGGCATGGCGTATGTGCAAGCGGCGATTGATGCGGGGTTGGATGTGGATGACTTCGCACCACAGCTTTCGTTCTTCTTTAATGCGCATAACCAATTTTTGGAAGAGGTTGCCAAGTTCCGTGCGGCTCGTAAACTGTGGGCGATCATTATGCGCGAGCGCTTCGGGGCGAAGAATCCGCGTAGCTGGCAGTTGAAGTTCCATACGCAAACGGGCGGCAGCACGCTTACGGCACAGCAGCCGGAGAACAACATCGTGCGGGTAGCGCTGCAAGCCTTAGCGGCGGTGATGGGCGGGACGCAATCGCTGCACACGAACAGCATGGATGAGGCGCTGGCACTGCCGACCGAGAAAGCGGTGCAGGTTGCGCTGCGAACCCAGCAGATTATTGCGCATGAGACGGGCGTGGCGGATACGGTTGACCCACTGGCAGGGAGCTATGTGATCGAGAGCCTGACCGAGGATATCCTGCAACGGGCGCAGTCCTACATTCAGCAAATTGATGATATGGGGGGTGCACTGAAGGCGATTGAGGCAGGATTTATTAACCTCGAAATTCAGGATGCGGCCTACCAATATTTGAAGGCGGTTGAAAGCGGCGAACAGGTGATTGTGGGCATGAACCAGTTCACCATTGAGGGTGAGGTGCAGCCGGAATTGCTGCGCGTGAATCCAGCGATTGAGGCTTCGCAGCGGGCAAAGCTGGCAGAGATGCGGGCAAAGCGCGATAACACGAAGGTGAGCGAGTTGCGTGGGCAGTTGGAAACGGCGGCGCGGGGCAAGGATAACCTGATGCCGCTGTTGGTGACATGTGTTGAGAATGAAGTGACGCTCGGTGAGATTTGTCACACATTGCGGGGCGTGTTTGGTGAGTATCGACCAAACGTGAGTATATAAGTACACGCGAGAACCGAAATGAGAAGTATATGGGAAACACACGCAATATAGCTAGCATTCGCAGTCGTTGGTGTATCTGGAGCATTCTTTCAATTGCGAGTATGGGCAGCATCCTTTCGATTGGCAGTACCGGGAGCATCTTGAGTATCGCCAGTACGGGCAGCATCCTTTCGATAGGCGGGACGTTCAGCGTCGCCAGTTTGTTTTCGATGTTCAGTGTACTGTCCGTATTCAGTCGTTTTATGGTGGATAGCTTGGGTATATGGCGAGCAATCCGACAATCTAGGCCGACAGTTTAATTTGTTAAAGGGGCGAACATGAGCGAGAAAACGCCGTATGAAATTTTTATGCAGCGTATTAGCCAACGGGTGCTGCCGCAAAACCCGATGACGCGCATTCGCACATTAGGCAAAGAATTGGCAGAAGGGGCAGCGGCGGACTTGTGGAGTATTTCATTCCGCATGTTTCGGGGGCAGTTGGTCGCAAGTGACGATCAGCAGGATTTGCTCAGGTATTTGAACGAACGCTGGAATGATAAGTGGCCGTCATTCGGACTGTTGTTGAGCAACGGATACGTGCGCTTCGACTCGGCAGAGAACGATGTTTATATCACCAAGGCGGCGTTTGATTTGATTGACGAGTCGGAAACCGCTAATATTTTTATTTCTTATAAGCGCAGCGAGAGCAGTGCCTTTGCGCTGTTGGTGCTGGCACGGATGAAAGCTGTGGGTATCGAGCCGTTCCTCGATTTGGCGCTGCAACCGGGGGATGACTGGGAGAAGGGGCTGCGCGAACGGATTCAGAAGTACCAATATTTGGTGGCGATCTTGAGCCACGACACGCTGAAATCTGAGGTGTGCATCAAGGAGATTAGTTGGGCAATTGAAGCGGGGTTGAGCATCATTCCGATCTGGCACAATGGATTTGTATATAAGGCTGGAACGTGGGATGCACTGTCAGCACAGGTGGATACGGCGCTGAGCAAAACGCACACGATACGGGTGATCGAGGAAAGCGCACTCGGCTACAACAATGCGATTGTGGAACTGCTGAACCGCTTTGGTGTGATGCCGGATTGAGTAGTCGCTAGTGGATAGAAAAGACAATACGCAAAGGCGCTGTGAGAGAGCATAATGTAAATGTTGGTTGAAAAAGTTTATACGGCAATCATTGATCCTCTTACTATGCTTCTTGGTTCCCCAATAGTAGCGAATTTGAACTGTTCATCCTTGTAACGCACAATGGCTTTTGTGACCAACCATTAGGCGGGTTATAATGAGAATATGAAAGAAGGTTGCCCACTATCTACATAAAATCCCTGTGGATTTAGTATCTGTGGGCTGATATGGTTGTTGTTACTTACGCAGGGCAGCAAATGCGCACGTTGTGCTGCACCTTACCCTATATTTCCCCGCGACATGACCAAACTGTCGTGTTTATGCAAGGCGACATCTCAACGGAGAGATCAATATGACTGTGACTGAGCAAAAGCCGGATAAGATCGAGGAATTGCGTCTCAAGCGTGCCGAAAGCCATGCCGGTGGTGGCGCGGAACGCATCAAAAAGCAGAAAGAAAATGACCGTCATACGGCCCATGAACGTTTAGATATTATGCTCGACCCCGGCAGCTTCCGCGAATTGGATGCGTTCGTTACACACCGGACGACCAACTTCGGTATGCAGGACAAGAAATATCTGGGTGACAGTGTGGTGACGGGTTGGGGAACCATCAATGGGCGACTGGTGTATGTGTTCTCGCAAGACTTCACCGTGATTGGTGGCAGCTTGAGCGAAGTCCATGCGCAGAAGATTATCAAAGTTATGGAGATGGCACTTAAGACAGGCGCACCGGTGATTGGTCTAAACGACAGCGGTGGCGCACGTATTCAAGAAGGCGTTGGCAGCTTGGCAGGGTATGCCGAGATCTTCTTGCATAACACTATGAGCAGCGGCGTGATGCCGCAAATTAGCCTGATTTTGGGGCCATGTGCGGGCGGTGCAGTATACAGTCCTGCGCTGACCGATTTCATTATCATGGTGCAGGATACCAGCTACATGTACATCACGGGGCCGGATGTGGTGAAGAGTGTGACGCATGAAGATGTGACGCACGAGCAATTGGGCGGCGCGAGTATCCATGCCAGCAAGAGCGGTGTTTGCCATCTGGTAGCGGATAACGAACAACAGGCGCTGCTGCTGGCGCGTGAGTTGATGAGTTACCTGCCGCAAAACAATATGGAAGACCCGCCGTTTGTTCCCACGACTGACGACCCGCTGCGGGCTGACCCCGACCTTGAAAAAATTATTCCTGATAATCCGAATAAACCGTATGACATGAAAGAAGTGATTAAGAAAGTGGTGGATGAAGGCCACTTCTTCGAGATCCACGAATTGTTTGCCGCGAATATCGTTGTCGGTTTCGCGCGGCTGGGTGGGCACAGCGTCGGTATTGTGGCGAACCAACCGGCGGTATTGGCTGGTGTGCTGGATATTGATGCCAGCGAGAAAGCTGCTCGTTTCATTCGCTTCTGCGATGCGTTCAATATTCCGATTGTGACCTTTGTGGACGTACCGGGCTATATGCCGGGGACGGCTCAGGAATACGGCGGTATTATCCGCGCAGGGGCAAAGCTGTTGTATGCCTACTGCGAAGCGACGGTACCAAAGCTGACTGTCACCACCCGTAAGAGCTATGGTGGTGCATACTGCGTCATGAGCAGCAAGCATATTCGAGGTGATCTCAATCTGGCTTGGCCGTCGGCAGAAATCGCCGTGATGGGGCCGGATGGCGCAGTTGGTGTGGTGTTCCGGCGTGAGATCGAGAACGCGGCTGATCCTGTTGCCAAAAAGGCTGAACTGACCAACGAGTATCGTGAGAAGTTCGCCAGCCCCTATGCGGCGGCTGAACTCGGTTATATCGACGATATTATTGAACCGGCGGATACTCGCGCACGTTTGATTAACGGCTTAGAAGTATTTCAGAACAAGCGCGATAGCAACCCTGCACGTAAGCACGGGAACATTCCACTTTAGAGACTTTCTAGGGAGTCGATAGAGATACTCCCGCAAATTTAATATACGCATACACACTTCTCTCGCTTTATGACAAACTTGAGAAGACGAAATGGGAGGCGCAGCGTGGCAAAGCGCAAATCGAAGAATGCGGCGAATGAGCCGGGACAGAAGACAATCAAGAAGATTTTGATCGCGAATCGTGGTGAAATCGCGGTTCGTGTTATTCGGGCGTGCCGTGATCTAGGTATCGACTCGGTTGCCGTTTACTCGGAGGCTGATCGTACCAGCCTTCACGTCCGGTATGCGGATGAAGCCGTGTTCATCGGCCCGCCAGCCCCGCGTGAAAGCTACCTCATGGCGGAAAAGATTATCGAGGCTGCGAAGAAAACGGGCGCGGATGCTATCCACCCCGGTTATGGTTTCTTGTCTGAGCGCAGCTTTTTCTCGCAGATGTGCGCGGATGAGGGCATCATTTTCATTGGCCCGCCGCCGGGTGCAATTGATACGATGGGTGATAAGCAAACCGCGCGTGAAACCGTCCGCAAGGCGGGCGTTCCGGTTGTACCGGGGACAACACCGGGGATGCGCGACGACGAGATTTTGGCGCTTGCCCCGACCTTCGGTTTCCCTCTGCTGGTGAAGGCGACGGCAGGTGGCGGTGGTAAGGGTATGCGCGCCGTTACCCGCGAAGAGGATTTGAAAGAAGCGATTGCTGGTGCGCGGCGCGAGGCTGAAAGCGCGTTTGGCAACGGTGATGTGTATGTCGAGAAACTATTGGTTGGCGCGCGGCATATCGAGTTCCAAGTGTTGGCGGATACGCATGGCAACACGATTCATCTTGGTGAACGCGAATGCTCGATCCAACGGCGGCATCAAAAACTGGTCGAAGAGTCGCCGAGTATCGTGCTTGACCAAGACCCCTCGCTACGGCAGCGTATGGGCGATATGGCGGTGAAAGCCGCGCAATCGGTCGGTTATGTGAACGCCGGTACGATTGAATGTTTGGTGGATAAAGACAAGAACTTCTACTTCTTGGAAATGAACACGCGCTTGCAGGTGGAGCACCCCGTAACTGAACTCGTTACAGGCATCGACCTTGTGAAAGAGCAAATTCGTAT